>NZ_CAUVXI010000153.1:0-13834 GCF_963555845.1 Protofrankia sp. Cas8
ATCGAGCGCGGCGCCATCGAGCGCGGCGCCATCGAGCGCGGCGCCATCGAGCGCGGCGCCGTTCGCCGCCGGGCCCGGATCGGGGCCGGCGCCCGCCGGGGCACCCTCCCTGTCCCTGCGCGCCGCCTCCACGCTGGCGGCGAGAACAGCCATCAGGTCACCCGCGGTGTTGGCGGGCCGTCCCTCGCCGGGTGGCGTCACCATCTCGTTCCCGGACACCTTCGCCTCGATGACGGCTTGGAGCGCCTGGCGGTACCCGTCGGTGTACGGGGTCGGGTCGAAGTCGGCGGACAGCGTGTCGATCAACGCCTGCGCCATGGTCAGTTCCTGCGGGCGGAGGTCGACCTGATCAACCAGGAACGGGAACTCCGGGGCACGGACCTCGTCCGGCCAGATCATCGTCGACAGGACGAACACCCCGGCCCGGACCCTCAGGATCGCCAGCTGTTCGCGCTGGCGAAGGGCGACCTTGACCAGCGCGACCCGCCCCGACCCCTCGAGCGCGTCCCGGAGAAGTACGTACGGCCTGGTCCCGGTCCGGTCGGGTTCAACGTAGTAGTTCTTGGCGAAATAGATCGGGTCGACCTGCGCCAGCGGGACGAACTCCAGCACGTCAATCGTGTGGGACGTCGCCAACGGCAGGTTCGCGAAGTCGTCGTCGGTGAGCACGACGGTCTCCCCGGACGGCAGCTCGTACCCCTTGGCGATCTCGGAGTACGGCACCTCGGCGCCGTCCACCGCCGCCACCCGCTTGTAGCGGATGCGGGACCCGTCATCTCGTCTCACCTGATGGAACGACACGTCCCGCTCTTCGGTGGCCGAGTAGAGCCTGACCGGAATCGAGACGAGGCCGAAGGAGACCGCGCCTTTCCAGATCGACCGCATGCCCGCCCCTTACCGTGAGTTGGAGCATGTTCAAGGGTCTTCCCGCTCGGCATGATCGTTAGATCACCTATTCACTCCGGCGATCCACGATACATACCCAACAAACACACTCGTGTCCCAATTCTCCCTCACCGCGGCAGGGTATGGAAGGTGTATGGGCACAAAAGACGAACCCGAGGCAGGCATGTGGACACCGGGTCCGGGCCGATCAGATGCCGATCAGACGCCGATCAGCAGGAGGATGCCCACACAAGCGGACCGACCCACCGAAACAGGAGTAATCAGTAACAAAAATACTCCGAAGCGAGCACATTCCGTTACGGAAGGGCCCTGCCTGCACTGCGCCCCCACCGCCGTACCCGGCGGTTTCGCCCCCGGTCACCGCCGACCAGGTCCCGTCCTGCCGACAGCTGGCTGACCTGGTATTCATGGTGGGCGACATAGCGGGCCGAGTCGAAGAACACGGCGATCTTTTTGCCCCTTTGCCAGGCACGGCCGGCGCGAAGGTGGAAAGTTTCAGGGCGTCCGCGCGGCCGCCGCACACCAACAGACGATCACAGGCCGCAGGCACTGACAGGAGGAAGCCATGAGCTCACCGACGGACCTTCCGCTCGATGTGCGTGACATTCTCGACCGCCCCGACGTACCCGACGCGGACGCCGCGGAGCAGGCCCGCGAGGTCTCGACCCGCGAAGGGCTGGCGCCAGCGTCCACCTGGACGTTCCCCCTCGAGGTCGCGGAGTACGACGCGGCGCAACAGCGCATCGTCGTGGACGACGAGGACGAGGACGAGTACCGGTGAACCACCGGCTGACGGCTGCGCAGTCGTGATCTCTTCCGGGCTGCCGGCGGCCTGCACCTGAGGATCGTCGACCAAGCCCGGGTCGACCCGCCGATCAGCCTCATGCCATGTGAGAAAGTACTGGTGAGCGTGCCAATTGGCACCGAGGGAGGTGTACCGGTGAGCGCCGAGCCGTCCGCGCCGCAACCGCGGACGGGCAAGACCGCGCGACTACCCCGGACAGCACGCCGATTCCAGCTGCTGGGTGCGGCACGCGAGGTATTTGTTGCTCAGGGTTATCACGCGACTGCGATGGACGAGATCGCCGAACGTGCGGGTGTCAGCAAACCCGTGCTCTACCAGCACTTTCCCGGGAAGCTCGAACTGTACCTGGCACTGCTGGACGAACAGGCCCATTCGCTTGTGTCAAGCGTCCGCCGAGCACTTGCCTCCACCACCGACAACCACACCCGGATCGCTCGGTCGATCGCAGCCTACTTCGACTTCGTCGACGATCCGAGCGGGGCCTACCAGCTCGTCCTCGAGTCCGATCTACGCAGTGAGCCCGCGGTCCGCAAGCGGGTGGAGAACAGCTTCACCGCATGCGCCAACGCCATCGCCGCCGTCATCGCCGCGGACACCGGCGTCGGCCCTGCCGAGGCCGAGCTGTTGTCCATCGGGCTGGTGGGCCTCGCCGAGACAGGTGCCCGTTGGTGGCTGGTCACCGGCGGTGCGGTGGAGAAGGAACGCGCTGTGGCGACCATGGTCGAGCTCGCCTGGCGAGGGCTCGCCGGCTACCCGCGACGCAACGCCGACGGTACCGACCAGGTGCCGCCACGGTGTGCCGGTGAGCAGGAAGGCTGACGCCGCCGCGAGCCCTGACGCCGCCGGCGAGCCCTGACGCCTCCAGCGAACACAGTCCGACCGCGTCCCACCCCGGCCGGCACAGGCCCTATGGTGGCGACAGATCGCGCCAAAGCGCGATTGCCCTGATCGGTCGATCGAACGCGGAGGTCATCACTGGTGGAGGTCAAGATCGGCATCCAGAACGTCGGACGTGAGCTGGTCCTCGAGAGCAGCCAGTCACCGGAGGATGTGGCCCAGGCGGTCGCCGACGCGATCGCGTCGGAGCAGGGCCTGCTCACGCTCGTGGACGAGAAGGGCCGTCGGGTCATGGTCCCGGTCGCGAAGCTGGCCTACGTCGAGATCGCCGAGGCCGAGACGCGCCGGGTCGGCTTCGGCGCGCTCTGAGGTCGGTCGCGCCGATACCGACCGCCACCGGAGATCGCCAGCTGCTGCCATCCGGCGGCTGAGCGGTTGAGCGGTTGAGCGGGTGCGAACAGGCATCCGCGACGGGGTGATGCGGTGACGCCGGGGGATGCCGGGGGATGCGTGCGATCCCTCGGCATCACGCGGACAAGCCGAGCGCATCCATCCGCGCCGCGTGTGCCTGGGCGATGCGGTTGAACATGTCCGCCAACGCCTGAAGATCACCCATCCCGGCCAGTAGACCGGTCAGCGCCTCCCGGTCCTCCGCCACCCGTTGGGCCTGGGTCAATGCCTCCCCAAGCAGCCGTCGGGCCCACAGCGCGAGCCGACCCGCGACGATCGGATGGGCCTCGATCGCGGCGCGGACACGTTCCACCGCGAACGCCGCGTGCCCGGTGTCGGCAAGGACGTCGAGGACCAGTTCGCGGGCGTCAGGTTCGAGCACCGACGCTGTCTCGCGGTAGAAATCGGCGACGATGTTGTCACCGACGTACACCTTGACCAGGCTCTCCAGCCAGTCCGCCGGTGCGGTGAGGTTATGGAAGAGGGTCAACGGCAGCACGAACGGCTCCATGGCCTTTTCGGAATCCACGCCCATCCGTAGCAGATGCTCCTGCACCGCCTCGAAGTGTGCGAACTCGGCCGCCGCCATGCGCGCAAGAGCGATCTTGTCCACCAATGTGGGCGCCATTCGCGCATCCGTGGCAAGGCGCTCGAACGCGCTCAGCTCACCGAAAGCCAACAACCCCAGCAGATCGATGACGGCGATCCGGGCCGCGCCAGCCTCATCGGCAACCGTCTCGGCAACCTGCCCGGATACACCCGTACTGTCCGTCATCTCTGATCACCTCAGCGTCGTCCGGCTCGAACTGCCCCGAAATATGTCGACAGAACGAACACCGCCGGAACACCTTCTGCCTCAGGCACTCGCGGCAGCCCGTCCCCGGGTCACGGCCACCCTGCCGAAGGTCATTGTGTCGGAACATGTCTCAGAGACCTGTCCTCAGGTTATCCTTGTCATCAGCCGGGGGTTGACAAGGCCACTCCCGGCCCGAGCGGGCGTCGCCCCACCCCGGGTCAGCGGACCCCGCCGGTACATATCGCGAGCGGGTGCAGCGTCGGATCCCGCTCATAGCAGACCAGGAGCATCCCGCTGTCCGGTTCGACTGAAACCACAACACACCCGCACGACGAGCCCATCGACCTCCCTGACGCCGACGAAACGGTAGCCGCAACCGCGATACCGACGTCCGGTTTCGCAGACCTCGGTGTCCGCGAAGAGATCGTCGAGGCTCTCCGTGACCAGGGCATCCTCTCCCCCTTCCCCATCCAGGAACTGACACTTCCCCTCGCGCTGGCCGGCTCCGATCTCATCGGCCAGGCCCGCACCGGTACCGGCAAGACGCTCGCCTTCGGCATCCCGCTCGTGCAGGCCGTGACCAACCGGTCCGAGGGCGCTGCCGGGCTTCCCCAGGCCCTGGTGGTCGTTCCCACCCGCGAGCTGTGCGTTCAGGTTGCCGCCGACATCGGCCGGGCCGGCTCACGCCGAGGCCTGCGGGTGCTTTCGGTCTACGGCGGTCGCGCCTATGAGCCACAGCTGGCGGACCTGCGCACCGGTGTGGACATCGTCGTGGGTACCCCTGGCAGGCTGCTCGACCTGGCCCGCCAGAACGCGCTGGTCCTCACCGCCGTACGCATGCTCGTTCTCGACGAGGCCGACGAAATGCTCGACCTCGGCTTCCTGCCGGACGTCGAGCGCATACTCGCCCAGATCCCCGACATCCACCAGACGCTGCTCTTCTCGGCGACGATGCCGGGTCCGGTCGTGTCGCTGGCCCGTCGGTTCATGCGGCGGCCCGTCCACGTCACGGCGGAGCGCCCGGACGAGGGTCGCACCGTGCCGGACATCCGTCAGCACGTTTTCCGCGCCCACGCGCTTGACAAGATCGAAGTTCTGGCTCGGGTTCTGCAGGCCGAGGGGCGTGGCCTGGCCATCGTGTTCGTACGGACGCGACGCACCGCCGACAAGGTCGTCGACGACCTTGCCCGACGCGGCTTCGCCGCCGCGGCCGTGCACGGCGACATCGGCCAGGGCCAACGCGAGCAGGCGCTACGGGCGTTCCGAGCCGGCAAGATCGATGTTCTGGTTGCCACCGATGTGGCGGCCCGCGGCATCGACATCGGCGGGGTGACCCACGTGATCAACTATCAGTGCCCCGAGGACGAGAACGTCTACCTTCACCGCATCGGCCGCACCGGCCGGGCCGGCGGCAGCGGCGTGGCCGTGACCTTCGTCGACTGGGACGACATGTCCCGGTGGACCCTGGTCAACCGGGCGCTGGCGCTGTCCTTCGACACGCCGGTCGAGACCTATTCGACATCCCCGCACCTGTTTGAAGATCTCGAAATCCCCGCGAATGCCCGCGGCGTGCTGCCACACGCATCCCGTACCCGCGCCGGGCTGGCAGCTGAGGAGGTCGAGGACCTCGGGGAAACCGGTCGAGGCGCGCGACGCCGGCAGCGCCGGACCGGCGAGGGCTTCGACGCCACGGCAGCCGAGCAGCGAGCCGATCGGCCCGCCGGTCCCCGCGCCGCCCGCCCACGGCGGCGCACCCGTGGAGCCGGCGCCGCGGTCGCCGCGGTCGCCACGACCGGCGTTACGAACGACCTTACGAACGACCTTACGAACGTGGACTTGGCGGGGCCGAAGCTCACGAGCCCGGCTCCCGGCCTGTTCCTCGAACCCGCGACGGTTGCGTCCACGGTGGTTCACCGGGACAACCTGGATCTCGATCACCACGGGCTCGACGGGCTCGACCTTGACGATGAGGACGGCATCGCGGCGAACGGCCAGCCGGGTCCGCGCCGGCGCCGGCGGCGCAGGGGCGGTCGCGGCCGATCCGCCGGTACCCAGACCGCTGAGGTCGCTCTGCCCGGTGGGCTGGACGACCCGATCGAGCGGCAGGCGGAGTCAGCCTGACAATAAGAGCGCCCGGCAGTAGGCCAAAATGATCAGTAACATTCTCGGCCTACTGATGATCGTCGTACTCATCGCCGGCAACGCACTGTTCGTGTCCGCCGAGTTCGCTCTGGTGGCGATCGACCGCAGCCAGCTCGAACAGGCCGCGGCGGACGGCTCCCGGAGAGCCACGCGGGTGCTTCGCGCCGTCCACTCGCTGTCGTTCCAGCTCTCGGGAGCGCAGCTGGGCATCACGCTGACATCGCTGGTGCTCGGATACGTCGCCGAACCGGCGCTGGCATCCCTGCTGATGCCGGCGATCAGGACGGTCGGGCTGCCGGACGGGGTCGCCCATGCAACTGCCGTGACCATTGCCCTACTCATCGCGACAATTTCACAGATGGTCTTCGGTGAGCTGTTCCCGAAAAACGTCGCAATCGCGACACCACTGACCGTCGCCGAACGGGTGGTCGGGCCGCAGATGCTCTTCTCACGCATCTGTCGGCCGGCAATCGTGCTCCTGAACGGATCGGCCAACCGCCTGTTGCGCGCGCTCGGCATCGAGCCACAGGACGAGCTGCGGTCGGCTCGTTCCCCGTCCGAACTCGGCTGGCTGGTGCGCTCATCAGCCGAACAGGGCACGCTGCCCGGCAATACGGCGACGCTGCTGCGTCGGTCGCTACGGTTGCGTGAGCGCACCGCGCAGGATGTCATGACACCCCGGGTTCAGGTGGTCGCGCTCCACGCCGATGACAACGTGGCGGATCTGCTGCGGGTGGCCGAGCGGTCGGGTCACTCCCGCTTCCCCGTGCTGCGGCGCTCGACCAGGCGCGAAACTGCGCCGAACACCGCGGCTGACAGCACCGACGTCGACGACGTGGTCGCAGTTGTCCATGTCAAGGACGCCTTCGGCGTCTCCCAGCCCGCTCGCGCGGTCACACCGGTCAGCCAGATCATGGTCCCGCCGGTGATGGTGCCGAACTCACTGGGCTGCGACGATCTCCTCACCACCCTGCGCGGCCACAGCCTCCAACTCGCCATCGTCATCGACGAGTACGGCGACATCGCCGGCATCGTCACCCTGGAGGACCTCGTCGAAGAGCTCGTCGGCGACGTTGCAGACGAGTACGACCCACCGCAGACACCGGATGCGACCGCCCGCGCGGACGGGAGCTGGGTGCTGTCCGGCCTGCTCCGCGTGGACGAGGTCGCCGACAGTACCGGCGTCGCGCTACCCGACGGCCCGTACGAGACGCTCGCCGGCCTCGTCCTGCACCGGCTCGGACGGATACCCCGCGTCGGTGACACGGTCACGGTCGCCGGCCACCGGCTCACCGTCGACGAGATGGACCACCGCCGCATCGACCGCATCCGCGTGACCGTAGCGGCGGGCCGGCCGGGTCCAGATCCAGGTCCAGGTCCGGACCGGCGGGTCGACCCATCCACCGGTGGGAACGAACGGACCCGGTGAGGGGACGCCGATGACGCTGCTCAACCTCATCGGCGCTGTCATCCTGCTGGCCGGCAACGCCTTCTTCGTCGGTGCCGAGTTCGCCGTCATCTCGGTCCGCCGCGACCGGATCGCACCCATGGCGGCCGCGGGTGACCACCGCGCCCGCACGGTCGGCACGGCGATCGAAAACCTGTCGCTCATGCTTGCCGCGTCCCAGCTCGGTATCACGATCTGTTCGCTGGGACTCGGCGCGGTGGCCGAGCCCTCCGTCGCTCACCTGCTCGAGGGAAGCCTGCGCGCACTCGGCGTCCCCGCGAGCATGTACAGACCGATCGGGCTGGCGGTCGCGCTGGCGATCGTCGCCTGCCTGCACATCGTGCTCGGCGAGATGGTGCCGAAGAACATCGCTCTCGCCGGGCCGGAGCAGGCCGCGCTGCGGCTCGCGCCGCCGCTGGTGCGGTTCGCGCGCCTGGCCCGCCCCCTGATCGTCTTTCTCAACGCAGTTGCCAACTGGTGCGTCCGGCTCGTCGGGGTCACGCCGGTGGACGAGCTCAGCACCGCCTACACCCCGGACCAGCTCGCGGTCATGATCGCCGAATCCCGACAGCAGGGACTACTGGAGGACTACGAGCACAACCTGCTCACCGGCGCGCTGGAACTGCCCGAACGAACCGCCCGCTCGGTCATGATTCCCCTCGATGAGACCGTGGCCGTGCCGTGGTCGGTCAGTGCGGCCGAGCTGGAGATGTTGGTCGCCCGAACCGGATTCTCCCGCTTTCCGGTCCGGGCTCCGAACGCATCTGCCCCAGCGGCCACCGAGACACCCACCGACCTGGCTGCACCCGGTACCACGGCCACGGCCACGGCCACGGCAGGTACGATGATCGTCGGCTTCGTCCACGCCAAGGACGTCCTTGGAATCCAGAGCGACGCCCGGGACGAACCGCTGCCGCCGCGCCGGCTCCGACCCATGGTCGAGGTCCGCCCGGACCTGCCACTGGACGAGGTGCTACGGCTGATGCAGCGGACCGGCTGCCATCTCGGCCGCGTACCCGGACCGGGTGGCACGACCATCGGGGTCGTCGCGCTCGAGGACGTGGTGGAAGAATTCGTGGGCGAGATCGAGGACGCCAGCCACCGGATGCGCTGACCTGGCGGGTCAGGCCGTCACGTAGTCAGGTGGTCTTGGGCGCGGCCGCCGCCACCACCTCGAAGGACCACAGTTGCGCCCCGGTCGCGGCGGGCTGCGACCCGGTCGCGGCCGGTCCGCCGGGTCCGCCGGATCCGCCGGATCCGCCATGACCAGCCTGGAAGGCGTTGGACGCCTGCCACGTGCCGAAGTCCTCCTCGCTGCGCCAACGCGTGTACACGAGGTAGGCGTCAGTGCCCTCCACCGGACGCAGCAGCTCGAACCACTCGAACCCGTCGGCCGCCTCCACCATGCCCGCCCGACCGGCGAAGCGCTGCTCCAAAGTGGCCCGCATCTCGGCCGGAACGGTCAACACATTGATCTTCACGATGCTCATGAGGCCACGTTAGTTCGTCCGGCGCGCTGTCGTGCGGGCCTACCCCTGCCCATGAGACCGATCTGCCACATCATCACCATAAGACGATAGATCGATACGTTGAGTACCGCCTGCATCGGGTTGCCATCCTCATGCGACACTATCTGGCGTCATTCGATTCCATAACGTCCCGAGCGAGGATGCGCGAGTGGCTGACCAACGGCATCGGATGCACGCGGGCGCGGCTCCGGGCGCAGAGCCGACGCAGCCGGACGGGGATGTCGGCCTGTTCGGACCGTCCAGCGTGACCTGGCGGGTACACGGCGACCCGAGCATGGTCATCGCCGGAATCCGGGCGCTGCTCCTGCAGGCGGTGCACCCGCTGGCCATGGCCGGTGTCGCCCATCACTCCACCTATCGCAACGACCCGTGGGGACGCCTGCGGCGGACCGTCGACTATGTCGGCACGATCACCTATGGGAGCACGGACGCCGCCCACCACGCGGCCGCCCGGGTACGCCGGGTGCACGCGGGCATCCACGGTGTGGAGGCGGGCAGCGGCCGGCCCTACCGGGCCGCCGATCCCGAGCTGCTGCTGTGGGTGCACGTGAGCGAGGTCGAGTCCTTCCTCAGCACGACCCGCCGATGTGGCCTGGCCCTCACCGAGCGCCAGGCCGACACCTACTTCGCCGAGCAGGTCCGCGCGGCCGAACTCGTCGGCATCCCCGCGCGTGACGTCCCGTCCAGCCGGGCGGAGGTCGAGCGTTACCTCACCCGAATGCGGCCGGGGCTGCGGGTGACCGCGGCGTCGCGGGAAGCGGTCGGGATCATCCTGCGGCCGCCGATGCCCCGGTGGGTGGCGCTGGCCACCCCGGCGCGACCCGCGTGGTCAGCACTGGCCGCCATCGCGGTCGGGATGCTCCCCGGTTGGACCCGCCGGCTCTACGGGTTACCCGACGTCGCCGCGGTGGAGCTGATCGCGTCCCGGTGCGGCAAAGCGGCACGCGCGGCACTCCTCGGACTGCCGCGCTCGCTCTTCCAGACACCCGCCACCCTGCGACGCCCCGCACTGCGATGCCCCGCACTGCCGGCACCGACCGAAGAACCCACCGGAGCATGTATCGATCTGACACATACTGGTTAGTCTGCTGTTCATGGCGCAACTTCCCCGGGTGGCGGTGCTCGGGCGCGGACCCACCGCCGGCGTGACCGTCTTCGCGCTCGTCGACTCCGGCCTGGACGCACGCCTGTTCGTACCCGCCGCGGCCCCTGCCAGGCCCGTGGTCACGGGTGCCGAGCGCCCGGCGACGGTGACAGCGGCCCCGACGCCCGCCGAGGATTATCTGCGCGAGCGCGGACTCGCCGACCGGATCACACGGCTCGACGGCGACAGCGGCATTCGCCCGGATGACACCCGTCCCGTTGACACCGGCCGCCGGCCCTTCGATCTCCGCGACAGCGACCAACAGGTGACCCGATGGGATGTCGTGGTGGTCACCGAAGACCCCGTCGAAGACCAGGTCGAAGACCAGGTCGAAGACCAGGCCGACCGCGCGGCCGGCCCCAGCATCGGACCGCCGCTGTTCGGCGGTGTCTTCAGCCTGGACACCGACGGCGTGTACCGATGCGGGCGCCTGCCCGGGTCGGTGGACGGGTCGGTGGACGGGTCGGTGGACGGGTCGGACGGCGCCGACACCGTTCGGCTCGCTGACGCCCAGGGCCGCTGGATCAGCGAGTACCTGCGTGGCCGCTACCTGCTACCGCCACGTTCAGTAATGCTGGCGGCGGCCGGGCTGCCAGCGGCCGGCCCCGCCAGCTGGCTGCGATCACACGCTGACCGCCTTCGCGCTTCATGGCACGGCAGGCATCGCAGGCCTGGCCGGCCCGCCGTGCAGGGTTACCTGCGCTGGCTGGGCGCCGAGCTGCGCCGCGGCCGGGCGCGGGCGGCCGAAGGCGGCTACCCCATCCCCGTGCCCTCCCTGATCACCGCCGAATGATCCACAACGCGGTTCAGGCGAGACGGTTCAGGCGAGACGGTTCAGGCGAGGACCGCCAAGCGGTCGGCCGCCGCCCGCAGGGTGTCGAGTCGCTTCGGGAACGCAAACCGGAGGATGTGCCGACCGTCCGCGGGATCGGCGAAGAACGACGAACCGGGAACCGCCGCGACCCCGGCCGTGGCAAGCACGCGGCGGGCGAATGCGACATCCTCGCCGGCGGGGTCCAGTGATCGGGTTCCGCACATGACGTAGTACGCGCCGTCGGGCGGCCGGACCTCGAATCCGGCCGCGGCCAGCGCGCCGCACAACAGGTCACGCCGCTGCCGGTACTCGGCCGCGATGGCGTCGTAGTAGCTCGCCGGCAACGCCATCGCGGCGACCCCGCCCGCCTGCAGAGGAGCGGCCGCGCCCACGGTCAGGAAGTCGTGGACCTTGCGGATGGCGGCGGTATAGGCCGGCGGCGCGACAGTCCAGCCGACCCGCCATCCGGTCACCGCGTAGGTCTTGGACAGGGCGTTGATGGTGATCGTACGGTCCGTGAGACCGGGCACTGTCGCGGGCGGGACATGCCCACCCGGACCGAGATAGTGGATGTGCTCGTAGATCTCATCGGTGATGACAAGCGCGTCGTGCCGCTGGCACAACTCGGCGAGCAACTCCAGTTCCGCGCGTGTGAAGACCTTGCCGGTCGGGTTGTGCGGCGTGTTGATCACGACAGCACGCACCCGGTCGGAGAAGGCGGCGCGCAGCTCGGCCTCGTCGATGCTCCAGTCGGGTCCGTGCAGTCGGACGAGCCTGGGCCGAGCGCCGGACAGGATCGCATCCGGGCCGTAGTTCTCGTAGAAGGGCTCGAACAGCAGCACCTCGTCGCCGGGATCCACCAGCGCCAGCATCGCCGCGATCATCGCCTCAGTGGAGCCACAGGTCACGCAGATCTCGGTCTCCGGGTCCACCGTCCAGCCCGGATAGGTGCGGGCGACCTTGTCGGCAATCGCGTGCCGCAACGCCGTCGCCCCCCAGGTGATCGCGTACTGGTTGTCGTCGGCGTCGATGGCGGCCTTCGCCGCCTCCTTCAACTCGGCGGGGCAGGAGAAGTCCGGAAAGCCCTGCGCCAGGTTGATCCCGTCATGGGCCAGGCAAAGCCGCGTCATCTCCCGGATGACCGACTCGGTGAAGGTCCCGGCCTTCACCGACACCCGGGGCGAGATGCCGCCCTGGGCTCGAGCCGGCTCGTCCGCACCCGACGGCCGTACCTGGGGCAGCCCGACCGCGGAGCCGATGCCCGAATGCGCTGTCACCGGTTCATCATGGCGTACCTCAGGTCGCCGTCAGTTCAGGTCGCCGTCAGTTCAGGTCGCCATCGGCGATGGCGTCCCACGGCTGGCGGTCGGGAGCGGCGGCGAGACCCTCGGGACAATGCCGCCGATAGTCGCACCAGGAACACAGCTGACCCGGCGACGGCGGAAACGCCGCGTCCGGCGCGGCGCCGGCGCGAAACGCCTCGCCCGCGCGCTCGGCGTCGTCCGCCAGGGCTTCGGCGCGGCGCAGTTGGCGGCCCAGCGACGCCTCGTCGTGCTCGGCCGCCAGCACGTCGCCGGTGGGAACATGATGCAGCTCAACCCGCCAGCACGGCCGACGCAGCGTCTTCGACGCCGCGAGCGCGTACAGGGCGAGCGGCTGGGAGGCTCGCGCATCGTCATCGGTGAGCGGACGGCGGCCGGTCTTGTAGTCGACGACAACAAGCTCACCGTCACGATCGTCGAGCCGGTCGACCCGCCCGGACAGCGCCAACCGTTCGGTGCGTGCGGCTACCTGGCGTTCCACCGCCACCGGTTCGGCGGCCGGATCAAGCCCAGCCACATAGCGCTCCACCATCTGCGCTGCCCGCTCCCGCCAGCGAACCGACTGATCGGCGTCCCGCCAGCCGTCCAGCAGCCACCCGAGGCGGACGAGATGCGCGGCGCGGGCTGGGGTACGGCGCGCCAGCGACTCGTCCCACCAGGCCCGCAGGGCGTTGTGCACGCTGGCACCCATCGAGTTGTGAGCCCACGGCGGGCCCTTCGGCGGTGCCGGGCGGTCCAGGTATGCCATCCGGTACCGGCGCGGGCAGTCGGCAAAGGCGGAAAGCTTCGACGGCGTGCACACGAAAAGTCGCCGCGGCATGCCGTCCAACTGCAGCTGGTCCACGACATGATCCTGTCACTCGGCCGCTGGCACACGGCAGCGGCGCCGTCGACACAATGGTAACCGAACGACCACTGGACGGTGGCATTCTCGCCTGGCATGCTGGTGGATGTGACCGGTACATCCGACCTTTGCGCGCGCCGCGCACGTAGATCGCCGGATCACTTTTACCAGGGGCCGGGCTTGGCCCCTGGGTTGCCTCGCGACTGACGCGACACACCGAGACCAGACGGCCCGGACTCACCCGGGCTCACGAGGCTCTGGGACGGCCGGGCCACGGACGAAAAGGGCCCAGATGACAAGGGAAGCGCTCAACTCTGTCACCTCCGCGCCGACTATCTCCTCGATCGAGGACGGCCGAACGGCCATCGACGAGATCGATACCCAGCTTCGCGCGCTCGTCGGGGCACGCCTCGATGTGTCCCGCCAGATTCAGGCGCTGCGCTCGGCTGACGGCGGTCCGCGCATCGAGCACTCGCGGGAGAATGAAATCATCGCGGCATGGTCGGGGGAACTCGGACCGCGCGGGGTCGAAATCGCACTGTCTATTCTCACCCTCTGCCGCGGATCTCTTACCTGACGCCATCGCGACTCACCTCGACCCGCACAGAACTTCTGCCAGGTCATGGTCGCCGGTCAGCGGCGTTGCGACGTTCAGCGCGTCGCGCCTGGGTGCCAGCACCGCGCCGCTGACCGCCGTCGGTATCCTCACCGACGGCGACGGACTCCGCCAACAGCGCTCGCAGTTCCGTACGCAGCTCCGAGCGCAGGTAGTCACGGGTCGCCAATTCGCCGATCTTG
>NZ_CAUVXI010000154.1:0-13820 GCF_963555845.1 Protofrankia sp. Cas8
AGTCTCCGTCGGTCTGGCTGAAGCTGATCGTGTGAGCAACGGAATCGATGTGATCGCGTTCTGACCAGCAGAGCAGGCCGTTGCGGAAGACGACCGACCAGTCGGAGTCGACGGTTCCATCGTCGTGATCGGTGATTGTTACCTCACGAACGGTATCGGTGTACTCGGGATAGCGGCCGAAATCGCTGACGCGGGCGAAAACGGCGTCCACCCGGGCGGCGGGTATGAGGGTTTCCAGGGCAACGGTGCGCATCTCAGGCGCTCCTTTCCAGGGTTGTGGTGTGCGGGTGGCTCTCGTTCAACGCTCCGGCGGCGCCGGTGACCGCGGTCAGGACAAGGTCCACGTCGGCCGCGGTGAGCACCGCGGGTGGGGTGAGCCGGATGACGTTGTGGGCGTTGAGGGAGTGGTTCACGAGCACTCCACGTTCGATCATTTCGAGGACGAGCTCGCCGGCGAGTTGGGCATCGGCCAGCTCGATGCCGATCAGCAGGCCCGCACCCCGGACGTCGACCACGAGGTCTGGGCAGGTGCCGTGCAGGATGTCCTGTATGCCGGCAAGCAGCTGTTCGCCGAGCACTCGGGCACGTTCGACCAGCCCTTCGTCCCGGATGGTGGTCACGGCGGCCGCGGCAGCGGCCATGGCAACCGGAGCTTCCGCGAAGGTGGATGTGTGCAGGAACGGGTCGCGGTTGAACGGCGCGTACGTGGCGGCGGTCGCGACCATGGCGGCGACCGGGATGACTCCGCCGGAGAGGTTCTTGCCGACCAGCAGTATGTCGGGGATGACGTCGTCGGCATCCGCTCCCCACCAGCGTCCCAGCCGGCCCAACCCGGTCTGGATCTCGTCGACCACCAGCAGCGCGCCGTGGTCGCGACAGAGCGCGGCGACGTCACGCAGGTAACCGGCGGGCGGGAGGACCACGCCGCCTTCGCCCTGTACCGGCTCGACGACCACGCAGCAGTCCGCAACCGTGCCCAGGACCGCGGCCAGCGCCGTGGAGTCACCGAACGGTACGTGCCGCACTCCTGGCAGCAACGGCCGGAACGGCGCCTGGTAGAACTCGCGTGCGGTCAGGGACAGGGCACCCATCGTCTTGCCGTGGTACCCGCCGATCGTGGAGACCAGGCTGGTACGCCCATTGGCCCGGGCAAGCTTGATGGCCGCTTCGGTGGCCTCGGCACCCGACGTCACGAAGTGCACGTAGTCCAGACCGGGCGGGGTGATCTGGGCGAGGGTCTCGGCGGCGTGTGCGGCCACAGGTTCGAGCAGCAGGCGGGTCGCCATCGGGTGTCGCTGGATCTGGTCGACCACAGCCCGTATCACTGCCGGATGGCGGTGTCCGAGCAGAAAGACCCCGTAGCCGCCGCAGTCGAGGTACTCGTTTCCGGTGGCGTCCCAGACCCTGGCACCGTCGGACGCGACCTCCACCAACCCGCCGGTCAGACCCGCCAGCCGGGCCCGACCACGGCTGACGTGCCGGCGATAAGTGGTCGCGACCTCGGCCGCGCCGGTCGGGTAGGACGTGGACTCGTTCCTCCCGTTCGTACCGTTCGTACCGTTCGTACAGTTCGTAC
Organism: Protofrankia sp. Cas8; assembly: GCF_963555845.1. Taxonomy (NCBI): domain Bacteria; kingdom Bacillati; phylum Actinomycetota; class Actinomycetes; order Frankiales; family Frankiaceae; genus Protofrankia; species Protofrankia sp. Cas8. The sequence goes on from NZ_CAUVXI010000154.1 coordinate 1,577, forward strand.
CGTTCATGCTGCAACCTCCGTCAGCCCGGCCGCACGCTCGTCGATCAGACCCTTGGCCAACGCCAGATATCGCACCGACGCGGCGAACGAGCTTTCCAGCGCGTGCGGCGTGGGTGCCTGGGTACCGGGGATGGCACCGAGGCTGGTGGGGAACGGGGGTGCCCCGGAGAACAGTGCGGTCATGGCAAGAAGGTCATCGAAGCGGCGCCTGGCCGTTGGGGGCAGCGGGTCGATGAACACCGGCCGGATCAGCCGTTCGACCATGTCCGGAACGACCAGGCGCGGCGCGGTCACGGCGATACCCAGCCGCTGCGCGGTGGCCAGACAGAAACCGAGCATGCTCTGGGCGGTCAGCGCCTGCGGCCCGGCGCTCAGCCAGTACACCCCGTCGGGAATCCCGGCACGGACCAGCGCGGTCAGCGCGCGGGCGACGACGTCCTGGGGGATGAAGTCGATCCGCGAGGACGGTTCCAGCGGCACCAGCGGAAGCTGGTTCTTCAACACCGCACTCGCGATCATGTGCAGTCCCTGGAGACGGACGATGCGCCCGGTGACCGAGTCGCCGATCACCACCGACGGTCGGACGATGGCGGCGGGAACGCCGCTGGCACCCACCAGAGCTTCGGCGGCCCGCTTGGAGCCCAGGTAGTCCTCGGGACGCGCGAGGGCCTCCCGTAGATCGCTGCCGGTCGCGCTGCGGGTCAGCTCGGCGCGCGCGACGAAGGCGGTGGAGACGTAGAGCAGCCGTGCCTCGCTGTCGGCGGTGAAGTCACAGATCCGCCCAGTTCCGGCTACGTTGAGCTCCTGGGTGGTCTGAGCTCCCGCGGCGAAGTCGGTGACCGCGGCAGCGTGGATCACGAAATCGACCTGCTCGCACAGTGTTTTGTAGGTCATCTGGTCGAGTCCGAGCCGAGGTCGGGCGATGTCGCCGTGGACCTGCTCGGACTCGACCCGGGCACGGCGGGTCAGGCTGATCACTCTGAAATGACGCCCGAGCATCGGCAACAGCGCGCTGCCCACCACGCCGGTGGCTCCGGTGAGCAGAATCGTGGGACGAGCGGACATTGTTCTCCCCTCATAAGCACTGGTGACGCGGCACCAGTGACGTGAGCCGGTTCGGATGTGAGCCGATTCGGGTCAGCCGACACGCAGTGGCTGCCCGGCGAAGTAGTCGCACAGCGGGTCCGACATCCGGGCTCGGGACGGTGGGTGGAATGCCAGCGCCGCGGTACAGGAGGCCAGGTAGGCCACATCGGGCGAGCTGATGTAGGCCATGCCGCCCAGCGCTTCGACGCTGCGGCGCACCGCGCGGGCAATCGCGTCCTGAACGGCGAAGCGGCACACCAGCGCCGCCGCGAGGGCGGCTTCACCGGCCAGACCGAGTGTCATTGCGCGGGCCACGCCCTCCACACAGCCCATCGCGGCTTCCAGCTCTACCGCGATACCGGCACGTTCGGACGCCGCGGTGCGGTCGGAGGTCAGCACCCGCTCGGCAAGTGCGCTGGCCATCCCCAGATAGGAGGCAGCCATAAGCAGCTCGAACCACAGGAACCCGGCGGTCTGCAGGTCGTCGGGGGTGTCATCGGGCCCGATCTCGGTGCGAACCAGCAGATCGGCGGGCACGGCCACCTCGTCCAGAGCAACCTCGTCGGACTCGGCGGCCGCCAGGACCGGCGACTTCCAGAACGGCCGCACCGACATGCCGGGGGTGTCGGCTGGAACGAGAGCCACGGCCAGCTGGGTACCCTCGGTGTCCGTTCGGGGCACGGCCACCGAGGCGGTGAGCAGGTCCATGGACCGGGCCAGGCTGCACGGCTTCTTCGCCCCGGAGATCACCACGCCGTCCTCGGTGGGTCGGGCGGTCATGCCAGGGGCGAGGATGGCCTGGCCGGGGCGGCCTTCGGCGAAACCGGAGGCCACCAGCAGCCCATCGCGGGCGATGCCCTCCAGCAGCATCCACTCGAAGCCGGTGCTGACCCGGCTTGTCTCGACCAGGCTCGCGATCGAGAAATGGTGCATCGTCGTCGCAACAGCCAGCGACGGCGAGCGCGAACCGAGCGCGCGCTGCACGCGGACCGCCTGGAGCACGTCGGCGCCGATGCCGGCGTGTTCCCTCGGCACGAGCAGCGCCGGCCCGTGGTGAGCCCGAAACGACTTCAGTGCCGGGCTACCCTGTTCTTCCAGAGTGGTCAGATCGTAGCCGCGCAACGCGGCATCCAGACCAGGTAGCAGCTGCTCCAGCGTCCGACGTTCCTCGGTCAGGAACCGCATTATCGTGTCTTCCTCTCGATGGTGTCCGCCACGGCTGAAAATCGATGTCGGACCGGCGTGCCGGCCGGTACACCAATCAGGTTGGGCTCTGTCCCCGGCCCCGTTCCAGGCATCTCAGGGCTGGCCGGCACGGCCCACAGGGTGTGGGAAAACACCACCTTGGTGGTGGCGGGTGTGTGCACCGCGGCGCGGCTTTACCGGGGCCCACCAAGGTGGGTTTTCCCGAACCCTTGAGCGGGTGGTGTGCACACCTGAGATGTATGGCGTGGGTCGAGGTCGTGGCCCAGGCTTGAGGGCATCCGGTTCGCGGTCTCCGGTTCGCGGTCGCCGGTTCCGGTACGGACGAGAGCCATCTCGTCCTCGATATCGGATTGAGCGTCCCGATAAACAGGAAGGGAATGGAGCCAATGGTGAGAGACAGCGGGGAGACGGCTACCCTGAGAGTGAGCACCCAAGGCAACGAGACCAGACTGCGGGCTGGTCGGACGTGCGTGGTCGGACGTGGCCCGGAATCTGACATCGTCATGGCCAATGTGCAGGTTTCACGAAGCCACCTGGTGATCGAGCCGGCCCGCAATGGATGGTCGGTGCGGGATGTCAGTTCGAACGGGACCTGGGCGAACGGCGAAAAAGTGGCTACCAGGATGGTCCGTGGCCGAACCAGCTTCCGGCTCGGCGCACCCACCGGCCCAGAGGTGGTGGTCGACGCCCAGGCCCCGTCCGCGGAGGCACCCACGGCCGAGCTGGCGACGCTGCTGCACGACAGCCCCGAGCGTGTACCCGGGCCAGGTGGCCCCGGAAGGCCAGGTGGGTCCGCAACGTCAGGTGGGTCCGGAATTCCCGAGGCGAGGACTCCGGGCTCGCGAAAAGCCATGATCGAATCGCCGTCGGCGGCCGAGGCGAAGAATGCACCGGGCCGGGCCGCGCTCGAGTACGAGCGCCACAACGTCCACCAGTTGTTCGACGGCACAACGTCGATCGGACGCAGCGCGGACAACGACATCACCGTGGCCGACCTGCTCGTCTCCCGACGCCATGCTGAACTGCACGTCGGCGACGCCGGGATCGAGATCGTCGATGTCGGGTCGGCCAACGGCACGTTCCTCAATGGACGGCGGGTGACTCAGGAATCCCTGAAAGAAAGCGATGTGGTCGCGGTCGGACACCACCTGTTCCAACTGCGAGGCAATACGCTGGTAGAGGCCGTCGACAAGGGGGATGCCACCTTCGAGGCGCAGGGACTGTCGGTGTCGGTCGGCGGCAAGCAGCTGCTGCATGATGTCAGTTTCCGGTTGCCGGCGCGCAGCCTGCTTGCTGTGATCGGCCCGAGTGGTGCGGGAAAGTCGACCCTGTTGGGCGCCATCACCGGGTTCCGTCCCGCGGACACCGGTTGTGTCCGCTATGCCGGCCGTGACGTCTACGCCGAGTACGACGAGCTGCGCCGCCGGATCGGCTACGTGCCCCAGGAAGATCTGCTGCATTCCGCCCTGACCGTGCGCAAGGCCCTGGAATACGGGGCCGAACTACGCTTCCCGCCGGACGTCAGCGCCGATGAGCGGCGGACACGCATCGATGAGGTGCTGGCCGAGCTTGGGCTGACAGCGCATGCGAACACACAGGTCAGCCGGTTGTCGGGCGGCCAGCGCAAGCGGACCAGCGTGGCGATGGAGCTGCTGACCAGGCCATCGCTGCTGTACTTGGACGAGCCGACGTCCGGTCTCGACGCGGGACTCGACAAGTCGGTCATGATGTCACTGCGTAAGCTCGCGGACGGCGGGCGCACCGTGGCCGTGGTGACGCACAGTGTGGCCCACCTCGACTCGTGCGACTACGTCATGGTCCTTGCCCCTGGCGGGCATGTCGCGTACTTCGGCCCGCCGCGCGGCGCCCTTCCGTACTTCGGCAAGCCCGACTTCTCCGATGTGTTCCTCGAGTTGGAGGCGAGCTCGGGTGCGGATGCCGGGGCCCGCTTCCGTGCATCCAACCTCTACGTCGCCACCTCCGTGACCGCACCGTCCGCCCGGGCGGCACCCGCGGAACTTGCGGGCCTGCGACAGCAGTCGGTGTTCGCACAGCTGTCAACGCTGTTTCGCCGCGCGCTGTCGGTGACCACATCCGACCGCTCCTACCTGCGACTCATCATCGCCTTCCCGGTCCTGCTCGGTCTGGTACCGCGGGGTGTCCGCGCCCGCCACGATCTGGGTGTGGTACCCGGCCAGTCGAACCTGGACGCACCCACGGTGTTGCTGGTGCTCGTCGTCTGCGCCTGCCTGATGGGGACGGCCAACGCCGTTCACGAGATCGTCAAGGAGCGGGCGATCTACCGTCGGGAACAGACGATCGGCCTGTCGACGACGGCCTACCTGAGTTCGAAGATTGTCATCCTGGCGCTGATCACCGGCGTCCAGTCGGTGATCCTGACGTTGATCGCCCTGCTCGGCCGGGCTCCGGCGCATGGAGCCGTCATCGATTCGCCCTGGCCGGAGGTGCTACTCGCGGTCGCGGTGGCTGCGCTCGGTTCGGCAATGCTGGGTCTGGTGATCTCTGCGGTGGTGGACAAGGCGGAGAAGGCGATGCCGCTGCTCGTGCTGATCACCATGACCCAGCTGGTGCTCTGTGGCGGCATGGTGCCCGTCGTCGGCCGCCCCGGGTTGGAACAGGCGAGCTGGCTGGCCCCTGCACGCTGGGGTTTTGCGGCACTGGCGTCGACCACGGATCTCAACGTGGTGTCGCGGAACGTCGTCGACGGCGATTCACGCTGGAATCACGCCGCGGCCACCTATGCCGGCAACCTGATGTTCGGACTTGTGGTCGCGGCCGGGGCAGTCGTGCTCTGCGCCTACATCCTCAGGCGCACCGAAACGCGCCTGCTGCGCCGCGCCGCGAGGAGGAGCGGCCGACTGCGAAAGAGCCACTGACAATCAGGATTTATCCGGATGAACATTAGATTCCATATTAGAGCGCCCGGCAATAGGGGCGTGGATGAAGGAGCGGGGCTGGGGTGCGTAGATCGCGAGGCGGAGGAGGGAGGCACCGGAGGTGTTGGGTGTCGACCGACGACAACGTGGCGAGGTGCGTGCCCCAGCCCCGCGACGCCGTTCCTCCTATTGCCGGGCGCTCTAATTCCAACAGTCGGGACCGGGTGGTCTGTTTTCATCCCGACGCCAACTACCAAGGTGTGGTTTCCCTACCCCTACAGGGCGTGGCGGGTGTCCCTGAGATATCTAGGCCGAGGCGCTTGCGTAATCCAACATCGTTGTATGGAACGGTCCAGATATCGAGCCTGCCGGTGCGGGATCGCTGCGTACCTGGTTGACGAGGGCACTCCGGAGCGCCCGGCAGGCCGGCGGACCGAAGGAACTCGGCGTGTGAGGACGGTTGACATGGCGCAGGAGATCACGGCTTCGGTGTTGAGCTTCACGGGCATCCCACCGCTGACCGTCGTGTATAGCGGGGGCGGTCCGTTCGGCATCGCCTATGGACTCGGGATCGCCCACGCCCTGATCGCCGCTGGCGTGCCCCTGCGGGAGGTGGACGCGCTCGGTACGTCATCCGGCGCATGGGTCGCGTCGTGTGTGGCCACCGGCGTGGGACGTGAGGTTCTGTGCGAGGTGCCACCGGTCCGGGTTCCGAACCCGATTCCGGGATGGATCCGGCGGACGGCTCGTAGCGTGTTCGGTGAGGCCCACGACGAACGGGTTCGGATCTCGGCGGTCGGGGTGCCCACGCTTCGCCGGCAGATATTGTCAGGGGGACGTTTCCCCTTGGCGGACCTGGTCGCAGCCTCCTCGAGCCTGCCCGGTCTGTTCCCACCCTCCCCGGTTGGCCATGGGCTGTACGTGGACGGCGCAGTCCGTTCACAGGCCTCCGTCGACCAGGCGCCAGCCGCACGCAACCTCCTGGTGATCGCGCCCGTCGCCGGTCCGGTGCTCGGCGCCGGCGGGCGGATCATCGAGCAACTGCTGACTCGGGAGATGCGTCGTTGGACGAAGGCAACCGGTGGCACGGTGCACCTGATCCGGCCTGACAGCGCGATCAGTCGGTTGGTCCGGCACCCGCTTGACCTGTTTGACCAACGCCGGGCACACGATGTGTACCCGATGGCGTTCGCGCAGGCGGCCCAGCTGCTCCAGACCCGGCCGGCGCTTGCTCGCCTGACCCGGCCGGCGCTTGCTCGCCTGACCCGGCCGGTGGGAGCTCCGCTGGCGGCCTGAGCGGTTGGCTCGGACGGCGCCACCGAGGCGAGCTTACGAAGTGCCTCCACCGGACGGGATGCACCACCCCGGCTCGGTTGCTCGGCGTTCGGATCGGCGTCGAGCACCTCAGCGGTACAGAAACGCGCGATTCGGCGGGCGGCGGCGGCCTCCCGGCGGAAACGGGCGCGAAACGCCGGATTACTCGCGACGTCGGACCGGATCACTTTGATCGAAACCAGGCGCCCAGGCGCGCTCCGGGCCAGGTAGACGATGCCTGTATGGCGCTGGCGGCACTGTGTCGAAGGATTCCACCGACCAGTCCGGAAAATATTCTTCTGAAATATCCGGGTCTTGTATGTATATTACGGAAATAATAGCGTGTAAAAGCTGATGATGTCGTTGCGTAAACCGCGGTGATTGGTTATTCACCCCATCCCGGGCGTTCGGCGCAGCGCCGTTATGGGCATCCCACCGAGTGGCCCGGGGTGGCTGCGGGCTGCGGGCTGCCGGAAATGATGATTGATGTCGGAGGTGGATTCCGGACAGCCCGATCTCTGTACCAGCCCGATCTCTGTACCAGCCCGATCTCTGTACCAGCCCGATCTCTGTACCAGCCCGATCTCTGTACCAGCCCGATCTCTGTACCAGCCCGATGAGGAGGCGGCACGGACGTGGAGTACCAACTTGCCATCGATGTGGGGTCGGCATGGGTGACGGCCGCTCTCGCTGATGGCGGCCGTGTCAGAGTCGTTTCGTTCGGCGGAGCCGGGTCACGGCTGCCGGCCGTGCTCTACCTGGGAGCGGACGGGTCGACACTGTTCGGGCACGCGGCCCGTCGCCGGGCGCTGGCGGACCCGGCGCGCGCGGCGTCGGACCTCCCTCGTCGCCTGGGTGATCCAACGCCACTGCTCATCGGTGGCGCATCCCTGCCGGTGGCGTCCCTGCTCGCACGGTTGCTCAGTCATGTGGTCGCAGAGGTGGTCAGCCAGACCGGCGGCCCGCCGACGAGCATCACCGTGAGCCATCCGGCGAGCTGGTCGCCCTACAAGATCGATCTGTTGTCGGGCGCGCTCCACCAGATCTCCGTCGATGGCTCGCCCACCTTCGCGACCTGTCCCGCCCCGGTGGCGGCCGCTACCTACCGCCAGCACCTGTCGGCCCGGACCGGGGATCCGGTCGCCGTCTACGACCTGGGCGCCGGCTCGTTCGACACCGCCGTCGTGGGCCTGGACGCAGGCTCGGAGGAGGGCTCGGGCGACGGGCCGGACGGCGGTCGGTGGGTCCTGCGCGGCCACCCCGACGGGCTGGAGCACATGGGCGGTCGTGATCTGGACGAGGCCGTCCTCGGACACGTGATGAATGTCCTGGGCGACAGGGTGGCGGGGTTCCCGTGGACGGCTCCGCCGGAGATCACCACGATACCGCGCACGGTGCCGCCGATCGACCCTGCTCTGCTGTCCGGATTCGCCCGGCTACGTGCCGAATGTACCGAGGCTCGGGAGACGTTGTCCGATGACACCGAGGCCGAGATCGGTGTTGTCCTGCCCTCGGTTGTCACCACGGTTCGGATAACCCGGGAAGAGTTCGACGCGCTCGCCCGGCCGGCTCTCACCGAGACTGTGGCCGCGCTGCGCCGCACGCTCCTGTCCGTGCCGGTAGACCCCTCCTACCTCGGCGCGGTCCTGCTGTGCGGCGGGTTGGTGCACACCCCACTCGTCCACGATCTGCTGGTGGCCGAGCTGGGCGCGGACGTGATGCTCGATGTGCGTCCGGCCGGGGAGATCGCGCTTGGCACGGCCCTGATCGCGGCGCACGAGGCATCGCCCGAGCTGGCATCCCCTGACGCGGTCGACCACGTCGAGGGGCCTGTCAAGGGGCCTGCCGGCGATGACGGGCCTGCTGCCGACGAGGAGCGGACCGGCATACCTGCCACAGGCCTCATTCCCCCGCCACTGCCCGCGAGCGTGCCGCCGGCCGATCGCTACCGGTCGCGTCCGGGTGCGGCAGCCACGGCGCAGAATCAGGTGTCCGCGCACGAACCCGTCGCACCTGCCGGTCATGGCTCTCGGCGGTTGACCGGGCCTGTGCGCAGGCACCCGTGGGCGTTCACGGCTATGATCATCTGGATGATTCCGTTGATTGTCATCGCGGTCGTCCTGTTCGGTGGCGGGAGCTCAGGCGGCGGGGCCGGGGAGTACCACTACGCCTCGCCGTGGGTCTACCGGGCACAGGAACAGGCCGAGAACCTCCCGCCGCCTGCGGTCGGGGACGTGCCCAACCCGGGCCCGAACGACGTCACCGTGGGTGGCTCGATCGAGGTGGCACCGGTCACGGAGACCGCTTACGCGCTGTTCCGCAGACAGCAGCGCGACGTCCAGGTGACAACCCGTGCGGTGAATACCGACGACGGCTTCGCCAAGTTGTGCCAAGGCCAGCTTGACATCAGCGGTGCGTCATTCCCCAAGGAACCCACCGCCGCGTGCGGGCAGGATCAGGTGAGTGCCTTCGAGGTCGCGCACGAGACGTTGCCGGTCGTGGTGGACAGGAGCAACACCTGGGCGCGCTGCCTCACCCTCGCGCAACTGCACGCGGTCTGGGGGAAGGAATCCACGATCAGTTCGTGGCGGCAGGTCGACCCGTCCTTCCCGGATGTTCCTCTGACACCGGCGGGTTTCAACCCCGGCTCGATCCCGAACGCCTTCTTTAACGCCGGAGTCAACAATGGCAGGGAGGAGGGCCGGACGGACTTCCGCAGCTATTCCGACGGCAACGCCATTGCCCAGGCGGTGGGGTCGACCAGGGGCGCGGTGGGGTATGTGGATTTCCCGACCCTGGCCGCAAACACCGACCGTGTCAGTGGAGTCCAGATCAACAATGGGTCGGGATGCGTTGAGCCGACCCTGGAAAACGCCCGCGCCGGTCGGTATCTGCCGTTGTGCAAGCCGCTCTACATCTATGTCCGGTCTGCGGCATTGCGCCGTCCCGCGGTGGCAGCGTTCGTCAGGTTCTACCTGTCCAATCAAGCGGAGATCGCCGTGGCGGCCCACACCGTGCCTCGCGACGAGGCGGAGATCAAGGAATCGGTCGAGAAAGTGGACGAACTCACCAAGGATGTCGGCCCGGTGCGGCCAGGTTGACATTCTCGGACAGCTACCCACAGGGCGGTCGGTAAGCCGTGTCGGGAAGGAATCGGCTCCACTCCTGCGGGGTCAGATGGTTGCCCGGGTCTGCGCATGCCGCAGCGGCGAGCCTGGTGGGGTCGAGCCGCAGGAGTCTGATCGTCGCGTCGTTGCCGGCCGTGGCCAACGTCTCGCCGCCGGCATCGAATGCCACCGTCTGCACGCCGCCAGCCGGCGCGCCGGTGAGGCGCGCAAGGACGGGGTCGCGGGGGCTGGTCACGTCGACCAGGCCGACCGTTGCGTCCAGGCTTGCCGTGGCGAGCCAGGCGCCACCGAACGCGACACCGGTCACCCAGTCGAGGTGATCGGTCAGCACCGCGTCGGGGGCCGGGCGAGCGGGGTCGGAGACATCCCACAGCCGTGCGGTGTGGTCGTCACCGCCAGTGGCGAGCAGATGTCCGTCCTGGTTGAAAGCGATCCCCTCCACGACCCCGTTGTGGCCGGTTATCGTCGCAAGAGAACGCGGGGCCTGACGGTCGCTGATGCCCCACAGCCGGGCCGTGCCATCGACCGAGGCGGTGGCCAGGATCCGCCCGTCCGGCGCGAACGCGACGCTCTGTACAGGGCCGAGATGGCCATAGAGGCTCGTCAGGAACATCGGGTGTCGCGGGTCGGAGACGTCCCACAGCCGCGCCGAGCGGTCATCGCTTGCGGTCGCGACGGTGCGGCCGTCCGGACTGAACGCCACGCCGTTCAACGGGCCGATATGGCCGGCCAGCGTGGACAGCGCAGCTGGCCGGTACGGGTCGGAGACATCGGTGAGGCGAGCGGTGCTGTCCGGGCCGGCAGTAGCCAGCAGACGTCCGTCCGGGCTGATCGCCATGCTGTTGGCCTGCCCTGTTCGCTCGCTGAGCGTAGCCGCAGGCATCACCGGGGCGTGACTGGTGGCATCGAAGAGGGCAACAATACCGTCGGAGCCAGGACCCGGGCCGGAGCCCGCGAGCAGCCGGCCGTCCGAGCTGAGCGCGACTGCCCTGACGGACTTCGTGGGCATGGCAACGGGGGTGGCCGACGGCCAGACGAAAGATGTGATCATTGCGAGCCGGGCCTCGGGCGTGGGGGACAGTTTCCAGGCAGCGAGGCTGAGCCGGGCGGCCAGTGCCGGGTCTTTCGCACGCTGCGTGTCCGCCGCTGTGGTGAGCCGGCGGGAAGCGTCCTGGGACCTGCCGGGGGAGGACCGCGATGTCAGCACCGTGGCGAGGGTTCCCGCTACCAGGATGCACGCGAACAATCCGGCGAGAATCGCCCGCTTGCCGACAACCCACCGCCACCACCGCGCGGGCAACGACGGCCGGGAAGGCCACCCATTCGGTGTCGGAGGCGTCGGCGTCGGCGTCGGCGTCTGGGGTCTCTGGGGTGCCTGAGGTCTCGGGGGTGTCGGGGGCGCAGACGCGGGGCTGGGCGCCGGTATGCGCGCCGGAGCCTGTGATCGGGCTTGGCCCTGTGATCGGGACGGCGTCGATGGGTTCGCGGCCGCTGGCGCGGGGAACGACGCAATCGGCGTGACGCCCGGCTGGTGCGGTCGCCGTTCCGCTGGGGACGCGTGCGGCGGGGACGCTGGTTCGGTCAAGACGGTTTCGGCTATCGATGGATCACCGAGGAGACGTACGAGCAGGTTCTGGGCGCTGGGCCGCTCGGCCGGGTTCTTGCCCATGGCTTCTTCGACAAGCAGACTCAGCTCGTCATCCAGGCCATCGAGGCATGGCTGGGTGTGCACGGCCCGGTACAGCAAGGCGTCGGTCGGCCCCTGCCCGAACGGAAGGCGGCCGGTGCCCGCATAGAGGACGACGCCGCCCCAGGCGAAGACGTCCACCGCTGGGGTGATCTCGTCTCCGACGATCTGTTCTGGCGCCATGAAGCCAGGGGTTCCGATCCGCTGCTTGTCGCCGCTGATTGTGGTGAGCGCCGTTGTGCGCGCCATCCCAAAGTCGATCACCTTGGGTCCCATGGCGGAAACAAGCACATTGGACGGTGTGAGGTCACCATGAGTTACGCCAGCGTTGTGGATGGCGGTCAGCGCGGTCGCGACATTCACGGCGAGCAGTTCGAGGTCTGTCGAGCGTAGCGGGCCCTGCTCCGAGACCGTCACGGACAGCGTCAGCCCTTCGACGTATTCAGTGACCAGGTAGGGCTGGTCGGCATCGGGGTCGGCGTCGAGGACAGCGGCTGTGCAGAACCGCGCGACCCGGCGGGCGTTCACCGCCTCCCGCCGGAATCGCTCCCGGAACTCCGGTGCACGGGCGAAGTCGGGCCGGATCATCTTGACGGCGACCAACGGGCCGTCCGGGCGTCGTCCGAGGTACACCGTGCCCATCCCGCCCTGGCCGAGCCGGCCATGCAGGTGGTAGGGCCCGAGCCTGCGTGGGTCACCGGTGTGCAGCGGCGATGCGGACCGGGGAGCCGCATCCGCCACTGTCTTCACCCACCCCTATCGGATTTCCGCCGGCACCGGGTGATCTGCCCCCACCGTGCCCGTTGATACCCGGCCCGTTGATACCCGGACCGTGGGTGACCATGCCGCGGCCCGGCCACTTCAGGCGAAAGTCAGATCCCCATGAGCGACCACGTCAGGGTGTGAAGGGTCCGGGCGTGAAGGGT
>NZ_CAUVXI010000155.1:0-6565 GCF_963555845.1 Protofrankia sp. Cas8
GTGGTCACCACATTCGGCGATCTCGTCAGCAACGGAGATCTTCCAAAGGCGATCGGAGTGTCGCTGCAACGGGTCGGCAGCGGCCTGCTGCTCGGCGGGTCCGTCGGGATCTTCCTGGCGCTGCTGGCCGGTTTGTTCCGGCTCGGTGAGGATCTCATCGACGCGGCGGTGCAGATGATCCGGACAGTGCCGTTCATCGGTCTCATCCCGCTGTTCATCATCTGGTTCGGCATCGGTGAGACGCCGAAGATCGCTCTGATCGCCTTCGGTGTCGCCTTCCCGCTCTACCTCAACACCTACGCCGGCATCCGCAACGTCGACTCCAACCTGGTCGAGGCCGCGCGCACGGTCGGGCTGGGCAGGTTGGGCCTGATCCGACACGTCATCCTGCCGGGTGCGCTGCCCAACGTCCTGGTCGGCATCCGCTTCTCCCTGGCCATCGCATGGCTGGCGCTCATCTTCGCCGAACAGGTCAACGCCAACCGCGGCCTCGGCCAGCTCATGAACGACGCCCAGGAGTACCAGCGGACCGACATCATCGTGGTCTGCCTCGTGGTCTACGCCTTCCTCGGGCTCGCCGTCGACGCCTTCGTCCGACTTCTCGAAAGGATGCTGCTGTCGTGGCGACCAGCCTTCAGCGGAGCGTGAGCACGCTGCTCGCTCCCGCCGCTCCCGCTCCGCCCCGCACGACAGCACCGGAGGGCACCCCACTCGCGGTAGGGGTCCGCAACCTACGACGCGCCTTCGGTGCCAACACCGTGATCGAAAGCCTCGACCTGGATGTACCGGTCGGACAGTTCGTCGCGCTGCTCGGCGCGAGTGGCTGCGGGAAGAGCACGCTGCTGCGCATCCTGGCCGACCTCGACACCGAGATCAGCGGAGACGTCCGGGTGGCGTCCCGGCGAGCCGTGGCCTTCCAGGCACCGCGCCTGCTGCCCTGGAAACGCGTATGGCGCAACGTCATCCTCGGCCTGCCCGGGCGACCGGACAAGGCCCGCGCGATCGCGGCGCTGGAAGAAGTGGGCCTGGCCCACCGCGCCGAGGCCTGGCCCAAGACGCTGTCCGGCGGCGAGGCACAGCGGGCGTCGCTGGCTCGGGCGTTGGTGCGTGATCCTGAGCTGATGCTGCTGGACGAGCCGTTCGGCGCTCTCGACGCCCTTACCCGGATCAAGGCCCAGAGCCTTGTCGAACAGCTCTGGCAGCGCCACAACCCGGCGATCCTGCTGGTCACGCACGATGTCGAGGAAGCGCTCCTGCTGGCCGACCGTGCGATGATCATGAAAGATGGAGTGATCGCCCACAGCATTGACGTCACCCTGCCCAGACCCCGAAGCGTCACCGACCCGGCCTTCGTCGAACTACGGGCCGAACTGCTCGCCTGGCTCGGGGTCACCCATGACCCGCATCGGGGCACGAACGAGTCATGACCGCCGAGCGTGCACCCGCATTCGGCCCACCCGCATTCAGCCCACCCGACTTCGGCGATGTGGATCCCTTCCACCGCCGGCTCCACCAGATCACCCAGGCGAACCTGTGCCCGGACACCGCGCAGACCGGCGGAATGCTCCGGTTCTCAGCTATCAGCGGCACGACCGTCGGCTCGTCCACACTGTGGATGGGGCAGGTCCATGTCGCCCCGGCGACCGCATCCGGCGACCATCACCACGGCGACTCCGAGACAGCGATCTACGTGGTGAGTGGCCACCCGCAGTTCGTCTTCCTGGACCAGAACCTCGACGGGGAACCGGGGCCGAGCGCCGGGCGGGAGGTTCGCGTGCGGACCTCACCCGGCGACTTCATCTTCGTGCCGCCGTGGATCCCCCATCGCGAGGAGAACCCCGACCCCGACATCGAGGCCATCGTCGTGATCGCTCGAAGCACCCAGGAAGCGATCGTGGTCAACCTTGCGGGCCTGCAATGGGCCGGACCGGTCCTGACCAATGGCTCGGACGTCGACGGCTGTTCGTAGACCCCTCGCCGCTCGCATTCAGCTCGCACCCAGTTCGCACACCCATCCCCCGCTCGCAAGGAGTTCCACCATGCCCGTCGAGTTCATCGGCCTCATCTCCACCGCCCAAGGCTCGGAGACCCACCAGACATCAGGACCGGCCGTCGACCGCGACTACGTCCGCCGGATCGCGCGAGCGCACGAGGACGCCGGCTTCGACAAGGTACTCATCGGTTACGGTTCCAGCTCGCCTGACAACATCCAGGTAGCCGCCTACGCGGCCGCCAACACCGAGCGGCTGGGCTACCTGATCGCCCACCGGCCGGGTGTGGTCTTCCCGACCGTGGTGGCCCGGTACTTCGCCACCCTCGACCACTTCTCCGCAGGCCGGATCGCCGTCCACATCATCACCGGCGGCAACGACGCTGAGCAACGGCGTGACGGCGACTACCTGACCAAGGACGAACGCTACGACCGTACCGACGAGTACCTCGACATCGTCAGAAAGGCCTGGACATCGACCGAACCGTTCAGCCATGACGGCCGGTACTACAAGCTGGACGACCACCTGGCCACCGTTCGTCCGGTCCAGCAGCCGCACATCCCGCTCTACTTCGGCGGCTCGTCACCGGCGGCCTACCGGGTCGGTGGCAGGCAGGCGAACGTGTTCGCGCTGTGGGGTGAGCCGTTGGCCGAAACCGCCGAGCAGATCGCCGCGGTCAACCAGGCCGCGGCGAAGGCTGGCCGCCCCCGGCCCGGGATAAGCGTGTCGTTCCGGCCGATCCTCGGCCCCACCGAGGAGCTGGCCTGGGAACGGGCCCACCACATCCTGACGACCACGCGTGCCAACATCGACGCGCCCAACAGCATCTTCCGGCAGTTCCGCGCGCGCTACAGCCCCGATGTGGCGCCGCAGAACGTCGGGTCACAGCGGTTGCTCGCCGCGGCTGCCGCCGGCGAACTGCACGACCGGGCCCTGTGGACGCCGCTCGCCGCCGCTACCGGCGCCGCCGGCAACTCGACCGCGCTGGTTGGAACGCCCGACACCGTCGCGCAGGCGCTGCTCGACTACGTCGACATCGGCGTGACGACCCTGTTGATCCGTGGCTACGACCCGTACAACGACTCCATTGACTACGGCCGCCACCTCATTCCGCTCGTCCACGAGGAGGTCGCCCGGCGTGAGCGCGGTGAAGCCGCGAACCGCACCGCGATCGAGCCGGTACCCGCGGCACTCGCGGCAAACGGCGCCTCGGCGAGCGCGGGCTGAAAGGAAACACGACCATCAGCGAATTCGAGGGCAAAGTAGTCATTGTCACCGGTGGAGCCCGTGGCCAGGGAGCCGCTGAGGCACGTGCGTTCGCGGTGGCAGGCGCTGCGGTGATGATCGGCGACATCCTCGATGCCGAGGGACAGCACCTGGCCGCCGAGATCGGCGGCCAGGCTACCTATCACCATCTGGATGTCACCGACGAGCCTGCATGGATCGGCGTGGTGGCCGAGTGCGAACGGCGCTTCGGTCGACTCGACGTGCTGGTGAACAACGCCGGCATCGTCTCGTTCAACCGGATAGCCGACACCTCGCTCGAGGAATTTCAACGTGTCGTTGGAACAAATCTCACCGGAGCCTTCCTCGGTATCAAGTCGGCCTGCGGGCTCATGGGGCGGTCCGGCGGCGGCGCGATCGTGAACATCTCGTCGATCAACGGAATACGTGCCGGTGGTCGAACGCATGCCTACACATCCAGTAAATGGGGCCTTCGAGGCCTGACGAAAGCAGCCGCGGTCGATCTCGCAGATCAGAACATCCGGGTGAACGCCATCCTACCCGGTGTGATCGACACTGCGATGGTGCATGGCGGGGACGCCAGTACAAACGAGATCGAGGCACGATGGCTGCCCAATCTGCTCGTCAAAAGGCTGGGGGCCGTCGAGGACATCGCGCAGGCCGTTCTCTTCCTTGCCGGTGATCGGGCAGGTTTCATCACCGGAGCCGACCTGGTCGTCGACGGCGGCTGGACCGTTCCGGTACGACCCGGCGAAGGCTGACCGCACGACTGTCCGGCTTCCTTCGGAGAAGCCGCGCGACGACGGGACATGTGACGGACCATCAGCTGCCGACCAGCTACCGACCAGGTCGGCGCTGACCCGCCCACCACGCACCTGAACGAGGCACCTGAACGAGACACCTGAACGAGACACCTGAACGAGACACCTGAACGAGACACCTGAACGAGACACGGGGAAGGTCCAACCGCACTGGAACTTAGCGTCGCTAACAAGGTACCTTGACCTGATGGACAGTGCCACCGAAGCTCAACTCGCGTCGGTCCTCCGCCTGTCCGTGATGCGCCTGTCGCGTCGGTTGCGCCAGGAACGCTCGAACACACTGACTCCCACCCAGATCGCCGCCCTTGCGACACTGAAGCGACATGGCTCCATGACCCTTGGTGAGCTCGCGGCGCACGAACGGGTGCAGCCGCCGTCGATGACCCGGGTGGTCGCCCATCTCGCCGATGCCGGCCTGGTTGCTCGAAGCGCGCATCCCACCGACGGCCGCCAGGTCATCGCCGGGATCACCGCGGCCGGCCTCGACCTGCTTGAAGCCGACCATCGGCGCCACGACGAGTGGCTCGCCGAGCGGCTCGCGTCGCTGAGCCCGGACGAGCTGGCTGCCCTCAGCCGAGCCGCGCCCATCCTCGACACCCTGGCCGGCTCGTGATGGCCGCGCCGCATCGGACACCCGACGCGGTCAGGGTCGGGGGTCGGGGGTCGGGTCGGCCTACAGCTCCACCCAGCCGCCGCCGGCCCGGGAGGCGTCGGCGGCGGCGAGCAGCCGGCCGATCGTCAGAAGATCGTGGAAGGTCGCGCCGCGCACCAGACCGGAGTCGTTGAGCTCCGTGACCCGCACGACGTCGTAGGTCGCCTCGACCAGACCGGGACGCGCGCCCGGCACATCGCGCATCAGCAGATCCCGCGTGCCGTCCGCGTCCTGGCGCAGGACACGACGGCCCTGCACGACCATCCGCCCATCCGTGCCGCAGATCGTGATCGTGGCGGTGTCCAGTCGGCCGTCGGGTCGTTCGTTGACCAGCACCGTGGCGCCGCTGGACGACAGCAGCGCCAGGGTGACAGGCGCGGCATCGGTGAGGCTCGCGGCAGGCATGGCGGCCGGATGGGCACAAACGGCGATCACGTCTCCACACCACCGCACGACCAGATCCATGATCTCGGCTCGACCGGACGACCCGGCTGGGGCGGCGAACACGGTCACCTGGGTGATGCGGCCGAGTGAGGATGCTGACGCCTGCACGTGCCAGGCGGCCGGCCAGGCACGCCCGTTCATGGCGACGACGTGTGCGAGATCGGACTCCTCGGCGAGATCGGCAACGGCCTGCAACGCCTGCGGGTCAGCGGTCATCGGCCGCGACAGCAGCACGTGCAGCCCCGCTTCAACGGCCCTTCGGGCGATCACGTCGGACCCGGGCGGCGTCATCTCGATGCACACACACTCGATCTCGTCCGACAGCATCGCGACCAGATCCGCATAGGCCCTGGGTGCCTCGGCCTCCGCGGCCCAGGCCAGCGATTCCAGCGGCTCGGGCGCAAGGAGGCCCACGACGTCCACGCCCGCGTCGCGCAGGACCGACGCGGTCGTGCGGTCGCTGCCATCGGTCACCAGAACCATCGCACCGGGAAGATCGGGCTGGTGCCGCCGGGCGTCACGGCGGCGCTCACGCCATTCGCGGGCGCCTGCCGGGTCGCGTGAGGCCACCAGCTCGGGAACCGTTGTCACCCCCCGATAGTGCCTGCCACCGCGGCGACCTGGAGCGTAATTCGTAACTACTCCGTCTCAAACTCTCCACGCGGGGAAGTAAAAGGAATTTTGTCAAAATGATTTCTATCATTTCCCTCTTCGTGGTATGCACGATGAGTTCTGCCGTAGTCGGTTTCCCGGGAGCCGCCGGGCGCGCAGACTCTGCTGGCTATGGCTCGACTGTTCGTGGCTCTGGTTCCACCGACTGACGTTGTCGATCCGCTCCTCGCCGCCGTCAGACGGCTGCGGACCGACCATCGGCAGCTGGCGGCGGAGGTGCGTTGGGCCCCGCCCGAAACCTGGCACATCACGCTCGCCTTCCTCGGCGA
Source organism: Protofrankia sp. Cas8 (assembly GCF_963555845.1). NCBI lineage: Bacteria > Bacillati > Actinomycetota > Actinomycetes > Frankiales > Frankiaceae > Protofrankia > Protofrankia sp. Cas8. The sequence goes on from NZ_CAUVXI010000155.1 coordinate 6,095, forward strand.
GGTCCCGGCCGCCGTCCTTCCTGATCTCACCGAACGGCTCGCCGACGTCGCCCGCAAGCATCCGCCGGCATCGGTGACCATTGCCGGCGGCGGCCGTTTCGGATCACGGGTCCTGTTCGCCGATGTCGACGAGGAACCGCTGGCACCGCTGGCCGCGGCTGTAGGGCGGGAAGCGAAGCTGGCCGGCGTGGTCGGCCTCGACGACACGCGGGCCTGGCGTGGTCATCTGACCCTCGCGACCGTCGCACGATCGCATCCGGGACGCAGGCAGGGCGCATCACGATCTGGCGAACCCCCGGACGCGCCGGGGCCGGATCTGCGACCGATGGTGGCAGCACTCGCCGACGTCTCCTGTCGATCCTGGACGGCAGAGATGTTGATCCTGCTGCGGAGTGGTCCGGATCCCGCCAAGCGCTACGAGACAGCGGCCAGCTGGCCGCTGTCCGGTCGTCCGGGGGTCCGGTCCAGCTG
>NZ_CAUVXI010000155.1:6657-13425 GCF_963555845.1 Protofrankia sp. Cas8
TTGACGACAGTGGACTCCGCGGTATCTGGGGACTCCGCGGTATCTGGAAATCGCGCACACCGGCCAGTGGAACAACTTTTCCTTGGTCTTCACATGTTTTCAACAATTAATGACTGGTGACATGCCTGGGCACACCCGCAGTTACCGCGTCCCAGTCGCACAACCCCGACCACGGCACGCCGGACCGGCCACCCGGGCTCAGGTACGGCGACGTCACCGGCGCAGGTGCGGCAACGTCACCGGCGCCGATACGGCGACGTTGTTCACGGAAAATCCTCCCCGCCTTCGCAGGCAGTATGCCTCCCATAGCCCAAGACAGTGGAATCACTTACTAACCGTGTCATGTTACGGACACGGAGCATTAACACTGAACAGTATGTAACGGGTGTTGTAGGACACGCCGGGCGGACGGTACCGATCGCGGGCGTGTGATGGCGCGAACCGCGAGACTTGGGGGCAACCGTTGCCTACCGCCGAACCGGCCCAAGCAGTCCGGACCCGGACGCCACAGCCAAGGCGCACGCACACCGATGTGATCGCTACAGCGAGAGGAGCCCGGCATGTCCGAGCAGGTCAGTACCCTGACCGTCACCGATAACCGCACCGGTCAGACCTATGAGATCCCGATCGCCGATGGCGCGATCCGTGCCACCGCCCTGCGGTCGATAAAGGTTGACGAAGGCGACTTCGGTCTGATGACCTACGATCCCGCTTTCACCAACACGGCGAGCTGTCGCAGTGCCATCACCTTCATCGACGGAGATGCCGGCATCCTGCGCTACCGCGGATTTCCGATCACGGAGCTAGCGGAGCGGAGCAGCTTCCTCGAGGTCGCCTACCTGCTGCTCGCCGGTGAGCTGCCGACAGGCACGGAGCTGGCGGTGTGGGAGGACGAAATCACCCACCACACCCTCGTCCACGAGTCGATCAAGAAGTTCATCGACGGCTTCCACCACGACGCGCACCCGATGGGCATGCTGTTGTCGACCGTCGGCGCCCTGTCGACGTTCTATCCGGACGCGAAGGAAATAACGGATCCGGGCCTGCGACGCCTACAGATCGTGCGCCTGATCGCGAAAATCACGACCTTGGCCGCGTTCTCCTACCGGCACTCGATCGGGCTGCCCTACGTCTACCCGGACAACGACCTGTCGTACGCGGGCAACTTCCTGAACATGATGTGGAAGGCCACCGAGCTCAAATACGAGCCGGACGCGAACCTCGAACACGCGCTCGACGTGCTGTTCATCCTGCACGCCGACCACGAGCAGAACTGTTCGACGAACGCGATGCGCGCGGTCGGCAGCTCCCAGGCCGACCCCTTCTCCGCGGCCGCGGCCGCGATCTCCGCACTGTACGGCCCGTTGCACGGTGGCGCCAACGAGCAGGTACTGCGGATGCTCACCGACATCGGTTCGGTGGAGAACATTCCCGCCTTCATCGCGAAGGTGAAGGACGGCAAGAAGAAGCTGATGGGCTTCGGGCACCGGATATACAAGAACTACGATCCACGCGCCCGGATGATCCGGCAGGTGGCCGACGAGGTGTTCAAGGTCACCGGAACGAACCCGCTACTCGACCTGGCCATGGAACTGGAACGGATCGCGCTCGAGGACGAGTACTTCATCAAGCGCAAGCTGTACCCCAACGTCGACTTCTATACCGGCATCATCTACCAGGCCATGGGCTTCCCGGTCGAGATGTTCCCGGTGCTGTTCGCGATCGGGCGGATGCCCGGCTGGCTCGCCCAGTGGGAGGAAGGTCTGCTCGACCCCGAGCAGAAGATCGCCCGGCCACGCCAGCTCTACGTCGGCTACGACGAGCGTCCGTACACGTTGATCGAAGATCGCTCCCCCGACATGGGCGGCGAATCCGACTCTATCGCCGCGCTCGCGGCCCAGGCCGCTCCGACGCGTCCGCGCCGATAGCCCTCCCCTGCCGGAAGGCGACCAGCCCGCTCAGCCCGCTCAGCCCGCTCAGCCCGCCGGATGTCTGGTAGATCCGCTACTTGCGGATCTACCAGACATGAGCCAAGGCGATGATTTTTCGAGGTTCGTGCGATCAACAAGGCCTTCTCCGTCGACCAAACCTCGAAAGATCGTTGTGTCGGGTCGAGCCCGTTACAGATCGAGCCGGTTACGGATCCGAGCCGGTTACGGATCCGAGCCGGTTACGGATCCGAGCCGGTTACAGACGTTCGACGACGTAGTCGATGGCGCCGGTCAGTGCCTGGATGTCGGCCGGCTCAACGGCCGGGAAGCAGGCGACCCGCAGCTGGTTACGGCCGAGCTTGCGATACGGCTCGACATCCACGATGCCGTTCGCGCGCAGGGTACTCGCGACAACCGCCGCGTCCACGCCGTCGAAGTCGATGGTGACCACGACCTGTGAACGCTGTGCCGGATCGGTGACAAACGGTGTCGCATAGGGCACCTTGTCCGCCCAGGTGTAGAGAATGGACGACGACTCGGCCGTCCGCCGCACGCACCAGTCCAAGCCGCCGCGGGCGAGCATCCACTCGACCTGGTCGGCGAACAGGAACAGGGTGGCCACCGCCGGGGTGTTGTAGGTCTGGTCCTTGGAGCTGTTGTCCCGGGCGGTCGTGAGGTCCAGGAACGGCGGGATCCACCGATCGGACGCGGCGATCTCAGCCAACCGTTCGATCGCGGCCGGTGAGAGCAGCGCCACCCACAGCCCGCCGTCGGAGGCGAAGCTCTTCTGCGGCGCGAAGTAGTAGGCGTCGACCTCGCGGATGTCGACGGGTAGCCCGCCCGCGCCGGAGGTCGCGTCGACCAGGTGCAGCGCACCCTCGTCCGCCCCGACCGGCCGGCGGACCGGCTTCGCCGCGCCCGTGGACGTCTCGTTGTGCGGGGTGGCGTACACGTCGATGCCCGGCTCGGGTGCCCAGTCGGGATGACTGCCGGGCGCCGAGGCGATGATCGACGGCTCGGCCAGGAACGGCGCGCCCTTAGCGGTGTCGGCGAACTTGCCGCCGAACTCCCCGAACACCAGATGCTGCGAACGTTCCCGCACCAGGTTGAACGCGGCCGCATCCCAGAAGGCCGTGGAGCCGCCGACGCCGAGCACCACCTCGTAGCCGTCGGGCAGCGAGAACAGGTCGGCGAGACCCGCGCGGACGCGTCCGACCAAGTTGCGCACGGGCTTCTGCCGGTGCGACGTCCCGAGCAGGGACGTTCCGGTCGCGGCGAGCTGGGCGACCGCCTCGGGCCGGACCTTGGACGGGCCGCAACCGAAGCGCCCGTCAACGGGACGCAGCTGCTCGGGGATGACGATGCCGTCAGGCATGGACGTCACCCAGCGGTCGCGGCGCCGGACCGATGTAGCGCGCGGACGGGCGGATGAGGCGTCCGGTGCGCTTCTGCTCCAGGATGTGGGCGCTCCAACCGGCGGTACGGGCACAGGTGAACATGGACGTGAACATGTGCGGCGGCACCTGCGCGTAGTCCAGCACGACGGCGGACCAGAACTCGACGTTCGTCCGCAGCGGGCGGTCCGGGTACCGGTTCGTGAGCTCCTCGATGGCCGCGGCTTCCAGCGCCTCGGCCACCTCGTAACGGTGTGAACCAAGGTCGCGGGCCGTCCGCCGTAGCACCCGGGCGCGCGGATCCTCCGCGCGGTACACCCGGTGACCGAAACCCATCAGCCGCTCCTTGCGGTCAAGCGCGCGGCGTACGTAACCGACCGGGTCGCCGGTGCGCTCGACATCGTCCAGCATCGCGAGCACCCGGGACGGCGCCCCGCCATGCAGCGGACCGGACAGCGCCCCGACCGCCGAGGACAGTGCGGCCGCCGCGTCCGCACCGGTGGAGGCCACCACCCGGGCGGTGAAGGTGGACGCGTTCATACCGTGCTCAGCAGCTGATACCCAGTAGGCATCCACTGCCTGGACATGCTTGGGATCCGGCTCTCCCCGCCAGCGGATCATGAAACGCTCAGTGATCGTGCGGGCCTTGTCGACTTCCTTCTGCGAGACGGCGGGCAGACCGAGACCGCGTGCCGCCTGCGCGACGAAGGACAGCGCCACCACCGACGCCCGCGCCAGGTTGTCCCGGGCTTCGGCGTCGGAGATGTCGATGAGCTGGCCGAAACCCCAGTAGGGAGTGAGCGTGGCAAGCGCGCTCTGCACGTCCACCCGGATGTCGCCCGAGTGCACCGGCAACGGGAAGGGCTCCGCCGGCGGCAGGCCGGGCTCGAAGGAGGAGTCGACGAGCAACCCCCACACATGACCGTAGTCAACCTTGCCGACGAGGTCCTCGATGTCGACGCCGCGATACCGCAGCGCGCTACCTTCCCTGTCCGGCTCCGCGATCTCGGTCTCGAAGGCGATCACGCCTTCCAGGCCGGGCTTGAAGTCGCTTGTCCTGTCGGCCATCGAAGTCCGGGCTCCGCTTCCTGTCCCCGGCCGGTGCCGTTGGCGGTACGCCGGGTCATTCCCGAGCACCGAACGCCAGCCGTAACTGATGTGAGCTGCTTACATCGGCATACCCAATTGCCTGTCTGCATCCTGCCCTGTTGTCGGAGGTAGTGCCACATTCGCCCAGGCCAACCACAGACCAACCACAGGGCGGCGCCGGCCCGGCACAGACCCGGCAACCTCCGGCACCGGTGAACCCTACCCATCGGACGGACGTACCCGACGCCACGCCACCTGGTGCCATCCACTCGATGTGTCACAGCTCACAACTCGTCGCTGCGGTTCCGCGATCGGATGCCGATTCCCAGGTGCCGCGGTCAGCCGGGTGCCAGGATCGGTCAGGTGTCGCAACACCCGAACCGCGATGCGTCGCCGGCCGTTGCGGACCCGGCGACCCAGCGGCGCGAGTACGCCACCAGTGGGCTGTCCGAATCCGATCTCGCCCCTACCTGGTTGAGTCAGTTCGCACGATGGTTCACCGAGGCGTCCGCCACCGCCGCCGAACCGGGATCGGCACTGGTCGAACCGAACGCGATGGTGTTCGCCACGGCCGACGCACGCGGCCGGCCCAGCGCCCGCATCGTCCTGCTCAAGGCGTTCGACGAACGCGGCTTCACGCTGTTCACCAACTACACATCCCGCAAGGGCCGCGACGCGGCGGCGAACCCCTACGGCTCGCTGGTCTTTCCCTGGCATGCGCTGGGACGCCAGGTCGTCGCCGCCGGTGCGCTCGAACGGGTGTCAGGCGAGGAGACCGCGGCCTACTTCCACACCCGCCCGCGTGGGTCCCAGCTCGCGGCGTGGGTGAGCCACCAGTCCGAAACGATCAGTTCCCGGGATGTGCTTGAGCGGCGCCGGGCAGCCCTCGCCGGCCGCTGGCCCGAACCCGGGCCGATCCCGGTACCGCCGTTCTGGGGCGGAATACGGCTCGTCCCGGACAGCGTCGAGTTCTGGGCGGGCCGCCACGACCGGCTCCACGACCGGCTCCGCTTCCGCCGGACCGGCGCGGATGAGGCGTGTCGCCCCGCCCGCGGTGAGCGCTGGGTGATCGAACGCCTGGCACCGTGAGGAAGCCCGACACCGTGGTCGGCACCGGTGCAACCGCCGGGCAGGCCGCCGGGCAGGCCGCCGGGCAGACCGACGGGCAGACCGACGGCCACTCGGCTCCGGAGCCCGACCACGTGACGTCCCGGGGACGGGCCCCGGGGCTCGGCCGGCGGATCGCCGCCACCGTCCTGACCGACATCGGGCCACTGCGGGCCTACCCGGCCTACCGGCGGATGTGGGCGGGCGAGACCGTCTCCGCGGTCGGTTCAATGATCACTACTACCGCGGTACCGCTACAGGTCTATGACATCACCAGGTCCTCGTTCGCGGTCGGACTGACCGGCCTGGTCGCTCTGGTGCCACTGGTCGTCTTCGGGATGTTCGGCGGGGCGATCTCGGACGCCGTCGACCGCCGGCGACTTGCGCTGGTCTCCTCCAGCGGGCTGGCCGCGGTGTCGGTCGGGCTGTTCGCTCTCGCGCTTGTCGACCTGCATACGGTGTGGCCGCTGTTCGCCCTCGTGGCCGCCCAGTCCGCGCTGATGTCCGTCGACCAACCGGCCCGGCGATCGATGACGCCGAACCTCGTGCCGCTGCGGGAGCTTCCCGCGGCCACAGCACTGCAGCAGATCGGCTGGAACACCGCCCTGACCGCCGGTCCGCTGCTTGCCGGGGTGGCGGTCGCGGCGTCGGGCTACACCCTCGCCTACGGGATGGACGTCGTGACCTTCGGGGCCGCGCTCTATGCGCTCGCGCGGCTGCCTTCGATGCCGCCGACGGGCGGCGGCACCCGAGCCGACATCGCGAGCGTCCTCGACGGATTACGCTTCCTACGCGGCCAACCGATAGTGCTCATGACGTTCGCCATAGACATCGTCGCGATGGTTTTCGGAATGCCGCGGGCGCTGTTCCCCGAGCTCGCCGAGACACAGTTCGGTGGCGGGACGCAGACCGCCGGGCTGCTCTACGCCGCGGTCGCCGCGGGCGCGCTGGCCGGGGCGGTGGTCGGCGGCTGGTTCGGCCGCATCCGGCGCCACGGGCTGGCCGTGGTCATCGCCGTGATCATCTGGGGTACGTCAATCGCCGGATTCGGGCTCGTCCACAACCTCGCCGCCGGTGTGCTGCTGCTCGCCACCGCCGGCGCCGCCGACATGGTCAGTGCGGTGTTCCGGAACTCGATGCTCAACGTCGCCACACCGGACGCGATGCGCGGACGCCTTCAGGGGGTCTTCATCGTGGTCGTCGCGGGCGGCCCGCGCCTGGGGGACCTTGAGGCGGGAACGGCGGCA
>NZ_CAUVXI010000155.1:13919-14404 GCF_963555845.1 Protofrankia sp. Cas8
CGCCGATGTTCTCAGTGGTCAGCGGCGGGTTGGCATGCGTTGCCGGCGCCGCGTTGCTCGCGGCGGCTGTTCCGTCGTTCATCCGCTATGACTCGCAGGACGCCATCACCGCAGCCGAGAGCCGCGAAGTGGTGCGGGAGCCGGACGAGCGGCCGCACTGACGAACCCCGACCGACGAACCCCGACCGACGATCCCCGACCGACGATCCCCGAAAGGTGGGCGGTGGGCGAATAGGCCGTGGCCGGTGACTTTTTCAGCTACCAGCTGATCATGTAATCTAACTGACCGAGCCAGACTGACAACCTACGAGACCAAAACATACTCACACGTCTACAACACACTCACACGTCTACGGGTCCTTGTTCATCGCATGCGACCCCGCCCGCGAGCCCCGAAAAGCGCGTTGGTATGGTTCCCCGGAAATGCGGCTGTGACGGTGGCCACAAGCCCTGTAGCCAGCCCACCTGACGTCTGAGGGGACACA
>NZ_CAUVXI010000156.1:0-13608 GCF_963555845.1 Protofrankia sp. Cas8
TCCACTACGACTTCGACCACTTCGACTTCAGTATGCAACAGGATGGTTTCGACCCGTAGTAGACACACCGGAGTCCGTCCGGATGCCGGTGAGCTCGGCCCGGTCCGCGCCAGGATGGCGGGCATCCGATGACCGGCATCCAACGGCGGGCATCCAACGGCGGGCATTATTGACGGTGCTGCGGGTGCAAGGAGGGATGTGTTGTGACTATGGGTCGTCCGGTGTCTCTTGGTGGTCAATCGGATGCGTTTGCAGAGCGGGCCATTCGGGTGACGACGGTTGCGGCCGTCACCCTGGTCGCGGCGGTGGCGGCCTTCGTCTCCTACCGCCACATGCGCGGCGTCGCGGTTGGACACGGCGAGGACTCCATGACGGCGGCGGTGCTGCCGTTCAGCGTGGACGGCATGATCGTAGCCGCATCCATGACCATGCTGGCGGATCGCCGCGGGGGACGGCGTCGTTCCGGGCTGTCCTACGCGCTCCTCACGTTGGGTGCATGCGCGTCACTGGCTGCAAACGTCCTGCACGCGGAACCCACCCTGACAGCCCGGGTCATCGCGGCATGGCCACCGTTGGCGCTGCTCGGCTCCTATGAACTGCTCATGCGCCAGATCCATCCCACTGGCTCCAGCCCCGCCGCTCACCGCCAAGCCAGGGGCGTCACGGGCGTCACGGGCGTCACGGGCGTCACGGGCGTTGCCGCACGGCGCCTCGCGGATGCCGGCGGCACGGCAAGCATTCCCAGCCCGCGCGCGGAGCAGTCCACGGTCGGACGGTCGCCGCTGTTTCTCGCCCCCGCCCCGGTGCCGACGCCAGATCCCGCCGACGCCATCGATCTGGCTGACCTGGCGGATCGCCCGGATCTGCCAGATCCGGGCTATCTAGGCAATTTGGCAGATCTGGCCGACCCCGTGGAGCCGGCCGATGCAGCCGATCTGGTCGATCTGCCCGGTGGACACCGTCCGGACATGCATGACGCCGGTGCGGAGGCTGATGCCGGTGCGGAGGATGAGGCCGACCCGCACGACGCTGCCGCGCAGGCGTCCGGTCCGGAGTCCCCGGGGCTGGACATCACCGGAAAGCGCGACGCCATCATCCACGCGCTGGAACAGACCGGCGGATCGGCATCGCAGGCCTCGGCCTTGCTCGCCGCCCGCGGCATCAGCGTCAGCAAAAGCTGGGTTTACCAGGTCCGCAAGGAGACCCATTTCGCCGATGTCGACGACACCGGCCCGCTGCCGGTGCCGGTGCCGGTGCGCCATCCTGTCCGTCTTGGCCGCGGGCTGGGCCGCGGTCTCACCCCCGATCTGCCCCGCAACACCTGACTGCGCACTGACCCCGCACTGACCCCGCAGCACCTGGCCCGACTCCCCTGGCCAGGGTGAGAAAATCCGGTGGACGGCGCGCCTACCCTTGGCAGATGGAGTTCACCCAGTCCGACAAACTCGCCGACGTCTGCTATGACGTCCGGGGTCCCGTCCTCGACCAGGCGACGCGGTTGGAAGCCGAGGGTCAGCGCATCCTGAAGCTGAACATCGGCAACCCCGCGCCGTTCGGGTTCGCCGCCCCACCGGCGGTTCTCCAGGCAGTGATACACAGCCTCGCCGACGCGCAGGGTTACAGCGACTCCAAGGGCCTGCCATCCGCACGAGCGGCCGTGGTCCGGTACGCGACCGGTAAGGGTATCGCCAGTATCGACACCGACGACGTCTACCTCGGTAACGGCGTCTCAGAATTGATTATGATGTCGTTGCAGGCGCTGCTCAACGACGGCGACGAGGTGCTGCTCCCGGCACCGGACTACCCGCTGTGGACAGCGGTGGTCAGCCTCTGCGGCGGCCGGCCCGTCCACTACATGTGCGACGAATCCGCCGACTGGACGCCCGACGTCGACGACATCGCCGGCAAAATCACCGCCAGGACGCGGGCAATCGTGGTGATCAACCCGAACAACCCGACCGGCGCCGTCTACAGTCGTGAGGTCCTCGCCGGCATCATCGAGATCGCCCGCCGACACAACCTTATGATCTTCTCTGACGAGATCTACGACCGGATTCTGTATGACGACGCCGAGCACGTCTCCACCGCGGCGCTCGCCCCGGATGTCATGTGTGTGACGTTCAACGGGCTGTCGAAGGCGTACCGCCTCGCCGGCTTCCGCTCCGGCTGGATGGTTCTTTCCGGTCCACGTATGCATGCTTCCAGTTATGTCGAAGGCCTCAACATCCTGGCGAACATGCGGCTGTGCGCCAACGTCCCGGGCCAGTACGCGATGCAGGCCGCGCTTGCGGATGACGGTGGTGCCGGCGATCTTGTCCTGCCCGGTGGTCGGCTGCACGAGCAACGCGACGTGGTGTGGAAACTGCTCAACGATATTCCCGGCATATCGTGCGTAAAGCCACGTGGAGCGCTGTATGCGTTCCCACGTATCGATTCCGCCGTTCACCCGATCGTCGATGACGAACGGCTCGTCCTGGACCTGCTTCTGGCCGAGAAGATTCTCGTCGTGCAGGGCACCGGCTTCAACTGGCCCAGACCCGACCACATCCGGATAGTCACCCTGCCCGGTGTGGACGATCTCACCGACGCGGTCGGCCGTATCGGCAGGTTCCTCGCGACCTACGCACAGCGCTGATGGCAGGGTGATCTACGACCACGACTGTGGCCCCTTTGTCAGCTCCCGGACCTGCCATGCGGTGAGAGAGTGGACGCTGTGTCCAGTGCCGAATCCAGCCAACCCGCGCCGACCCCGGCACCAGGCGGCCCAAGCGGCCCAAGCGGCCCAGGCGGCCCAGGCGGCCCGGCCGGTAACAGACGGTCCGCGCTCGGCCGGGGAACAACCGTCCGGGCCACCCGTCAGGGCGATGCCGTCTCCGCCGCGCTCGCCGAGATCGACGCCTTCACCAGCGCCCAGGACCTGCACGCGCACCTGCGGGACTCCGGCCAGCCCGTCGGCCTGACCACCGTCTACCGGCATCTGCAGGTCCTCGCCGACCGTGGCGAGGTCGACGTGCTGCGGCGCGACGACGGTGAGACCCTCTACCGCCGCTGTGCCACCGACAGCCATCACCATCATCTGGTGTGCCGCCACTGCGGACGGACCGTCGAGGTCGAAGGACCCGAAATCGAGGCGTGGACGGACCGCGTCGCGACGGCCGCGGGCTTCACCGACGTGGCCCACACCCTGGAGATCTATGGCACCTGTACCACCTGCGCGGCCAGCCCGGACTGACCGGGACCGACCGACCGGACCGACCGGACCGACCTACTCCGGGCCGTGCCTCGGCGGCTCAGCCGCGAGATCCGCGCATGTGCGGAGCTGATCCCAGGCGCTGCGGGCGGCCGAGGCCTGCGCACCAGCCAGCGGCACCGGTACGCCGCCGGCGATCTGGGCCGGCATCCACTCCGCCGCGGTGACCGCTCGTCCGGCGACTGTCAGTGTGAGCACACCAGACATGGTGTTCGGGCCATCCCCGGACGCATAGAAGACCAAGTTGCCCAGGCCGTAATCGACATACACACCGTCGGGCCCCCAGCCGCCGCCGAGCTGCACATGCGTGTGCGACCCGACGATCACATCCGCGCCAGCCTCGACAAGTTGTGGCACCAACGCCCGCTGTGCCGGTGTCGGGCAGGATGCGCGTTCCACACCCCAGTGCAGGTAGACGACCACAGTGTCGCTTCCGTTACGGGCGGCCCGGACGGCCGCCAGCAGCCGTGGGATGTTCTTCGCGCTGGCCAGGCCCGGCTTGCCGGGCCCGGCCGTCCAGTCCGAAGCCAGCTCGTCGTCGATCACCTGAGTCGCGCCGATGACGGCGATCCGCTGGCCCTTCACGGTCGTACGCACAGGGGCGTAGGCCTGCGCGTCGTCGAGGCCGATCCCGACGATCGGGAATCCGGCGGACCGGGCACCGGCGATGGTGTCACGCAGACCGTCCACGCCATAGTCCATGCCGTGGTTGTTCGCCAGGGTGGCGACATCGACGCCGGCGGCCCGCAGCCCGACGAACGCCGACGGTGGCGCGCGGAAGACAAAGGCCTTGTGAACCGGTGTACCAGCCGTGGTCACCGCCGTCTCCAGGTTGACCATCGCCAGGTCGGCGCGACGCAGCGCCTGCGCGATCGGCCCGAGCGCGGTGGCGGGATCAGCGGCCAGGCGGGCCCCGGACCTACCCTCGAAGTGCACGTCCCCACCGAAGGCGATCGTGATCGGGCTGCCCGTCGGACGCCGTCCGGGCGCGCCCACCGGACCGGACGGCGGACCGGACGGCGGGCTGGGAGGCGCCGTGCCCGCTGGAGCGCCGGCTACCGGCCCCGCGGAGGACACGATCAACCCCGTGCCGTCGAGGGCCGGTACCGTCGCCGCCGGGACGCCGCCCGCCGACGGTGGACCGGACCCGCCGCACGCCAGCAGTGTCCAGACCGCCAGCATCCACGCCAACAACATCCACGGCGACAGCAGCCACACCAGCGGCATCCGCACTAGCGGCATCCGCACGCCAGCACGTCCCACCGCAGCGGCCCTAGCCGAGGCTGCGCAGGGCCGGGGCGAGTTCACGCCACTGCCGGCGGGGCAGACCACGGCGGTCCGGGTCGAGGACCTGAACGCATACGTGGTCGGCGCCGGCATCGAGATGCTCGGTGATCCGGGCAAGCAGGACGTCGGGATCACCCCACGGCACGATCGTGTCGACAAGCCGGTCTGAGCCGGCACCGGTGAGGTCGTCGTCGGTGAAGCCGAAGCGGCGCAGGTTGTTCGTGTAGTTCGGTAGCCGCAGGTACGAACCGGTGTGCCGCCGGGCCAGCTCCCGCGCGGTCTCGGGGTTCGTGTCGAGGACGAACGCCTGCTCCGGGACGAGCAGCTTGCCCGGCCCCAGGATCTCCCGCGCGCCGGCCGTGTGCGCCGGCGGCACGAAGTAGGTGTGCGCGCCGTCCGCCCGAACCCGCGCCAGCTCCAGCATCTTCGGGCCGAGCGCGGCCAGGACCCGCGTCGACGATGTCGGTGGCACCGCCCGGTACTGCTCCGCAGCGGCCCGGTCCATCTCGTCGAGGTAGGCCCGTAGCTGCGACAACGGCTTGGTGTAGGGAACGCCGCGGATCTCCATCAGGGACGCGTGTGACACGCCGATGCCGAGCAGGAAACGGTCCCCGAACGCCTCGGCAAGCGTCATGTGGCCGGCCATCATCGTCTGGGGATGTCGGGCGAGAATCTGCGCGATCCCGGTGGCGACCGTGAGCCGGGATGTCGCCGCGAGCATCAGGGCCGCGGTCACCAGGACCTCCCTGCCCTTGACCTCACCCGTCCAGATCGCGGGATAGCCCAGCTCATCGAGTTCGGCGACGGCCGCCTGGACAACCGAGGCCGGGGAGAAGTCGAACTGGCCGCTCCAGATCCCGACCCGGCCGAGGTCGCGGCGGACGGGCGGGCGCACAGCGCCGGCACCCGCGCCGGCATCGACATTCGCGCCGGCGGTGGCATCGGTGGCTGTGGCGGTGTCCGCGACGGTCGCGGATGAGGGGGCAGCTGTCACTGCACCACGCTATCCGGGTGCGTCAACCACGGCGGGTACCCGCAGCCCGTGTCCGGGTTGCTCGCCACCATGGGACGACTATCGTCAGCTCCGCGGCGAACGGTCCCGCTTACCCGCGGCGGCCGGCTGCCCCAACCGGCGGCTGCGACCGACGATCTCGGGGACGGCCACGTATGACCGGAGGACACGATGTCCGTGCCTGACACGAAGCCTGTGCCCGATCCGGAGTCCGTGCCCGATCCGGAGTCCGCTCCCGGTACAGACCGGCCGAACAGCGTCGTCCCGCCCGTCCCGCCCGTCCCGCGCGATCCACATGACGCGCGGGATGCCGACCCGGGGCTGGTACGGCTGCTCACGCCCGAGGGCGAGCGGCGCCCCGACCCGACCTACGACCCCTACCTCGCGGACCTCACCGACGCCGACCTGTACGGGCTCCTGCGCGACATGGTGATCGCGCGCCGCCTCGACGACGAGGCAACGGCTCTCCAGCGTCAGGGCGAACTCGGCCTGTGGGCCAGCCTGCGTGGTCAGGAGGCGGCCCAGGTCGGCTCGGCCAGGGCACTGCGCGACGACGACATGGTCTTCCCGTCCTACCGCGAACACGCGGTGGCCTGGTGCCGCGGGGTCGACCCGCTCGACGTCCTCGGCCTGTTCCGCGGGGTCACCCACGGCGGATGGGACGCGGACAAGCACGGATTCCAGTGCTATGCGATCGTCGTCGGCTCGCAGGCCCTGCACGCCACCGGCTATGCGATGGCCGTCTCCCGCGAGCATGCCGCTGGCACCGGCAGCACCGGCAGCACCGGCACCAGCAACGGCCAGAGCCGGAACCAGGACCAGGACCAGGACATGTCAGCGACGCTGGTCTACTTCGGTGACGGGGCGTCCAGCCAGGGGGACGTCAACGAGGCGCTCAACTGGGCGGGTGTCTTTGCAGCTCCGGTGGTGTTCTTCTGCCAGAACAACCAGTGGGCGATCTCCGAACCGGCCCGACGGCAGAGCCTGGCGCCGATCTACCGGCGAGCGTCCGGGTTCGGTATCCGGGGCGTCCAGGTTGACGGCAACGACGTGCTGGCGACGCTCGCGGTGACCCGCTGGGCGCTGGACTCGGCCCGCCGGGGACATCCGACACTGATTGAGGCGGTGACATACCGGATGGGCGCGCACACCACCGCTGACGATCCATCCCGGTACCGCCACGCAGCGGAGCTGGCGCACTGGGGCCAGCGGGACCCGGTGGCACGGATGACCACCTACCTACGCGGCTGCGGGCTTCTGGACGACGCTGGCGCCGCCGCTCTCGACGCCGAGGCCGACGCCCTCGCGGCGACGGTGCGCAGCCGGTGCGTGCGGCTGCCCGACCCGTCCCCGCAGAGCCTTTTCGATCACGTGTACGTGGACGAACCCGAGACCCTGAGCGCCGCGCGGGACGCCTGTCTGGAGCTCGAACTGGCGCCGGCAACGCTCGAACCGCGAAAGGCGAACTGACGGTGCGCTCGACGCTGACGCTGGCCAAGGCTCTCAATACCGGACTGCGCACGGCCATGGCCGCCGATGAGAAGGTCGTGGTGATGGGTGAGGACGTCGGCAGGCTCGGCGGCGTCTTCCGGATCACCGAGGGGCTGCTCGCCGACTTCGGCGAGGCGCGCGTCATCGACACACCGCTGGCCGAGTCCGCGATCATCGGAACCGCGATCGGGATGGCCATGCGTGGGCTCCGGCCGGTATGCGAAATCCAGTTCGACGGCTTCGTCTACCCGGCCTTCGACCAGATCGTCACCCAGCTGGCGAAAATCCACTACCGGACCCGGGGACGGGTCCGGTTGCCGGTGACGGTCCGCATCCCGTTCGGTGGTGGTATCGGCGCTGTCGAGCACCACAGCGAGTCACCGGAAGCCTACTTCTGCCATACCGCCGGCCTCAAGGTCGTCGCCTGTTCCAGCCCGACCGATGCCCACACGATGATCCGGCAGGCGGTCGCGGCCGACGACCCGGTGATCTTCTTCGAGCCCAAGCGCCGGTACTGGGAGAAGGGAGATGTCGAAACCGACGAGCCGCTGACCGGGGCGATCCCGTTGCACACCAGCCGGGTCGTGCGGACCGGCGACGACGCAACACTGGTCGCCTACGGCCCGATGGTACGGACCTGCCTGGACGCGGCCGTGGCAATGGCCGACGAGGGTCGCGAGCTTGAGGTCATCGACCTGCGCACCCTGTCCCCCCTCGACCTGGCTCCGGTGCTCACGTCCGTGCGCCGGACCGGCCGGTGTGTCGTCGTTCACGAGGCGCCGTCGAACGTGTCCCTGTCCGCGGAGATCGCGGCCCGGGTGACCGAGGCCGCGTTCTACTCCTTGGAGGCTCCGGTACTACGCGTCACCGGTTATGACATCCCGTACCCGCCGGCCCGGCTGGAGGACCACTACCTACCGGACGTCGACCGGATCATGGACGCCGTCGACCGTTCCTTCCAGTACTGACCGGTGGGTCCGATGCCGGGCAGCAAGTTGGAGGTCACCCGTGCCACATGAACAGTTCCGCCTCCCCGACCTGGGCGAAGGCCTACCGGACGCCGAAATCGTCCGGTGGCTGGTGGAGGTGGGCGAGCCGGTAGCGGTCAATCAGCCGCTCGTCGAAGTGGAGACCGCCAAGGCCCTGGTGGAGGTGCCCTCACCACTGGCCGGCGTGCTCGCCGTGCGGCACGCCGAACCGGGCGACACCGTCGAGGTGGGACGACCGTTGGTCACCGTCGACGTCCCAGCTTCGAACGGCGTACCAGCACCGAACGGCGCTCATGGACCGGACCAGGGACCGGACCAGGGGACGGACCGCCCACCGGACGGGCGGACACCGGTGCTGGTCGGGTATGGCCCGCGCACATCCGCTGGACCGGCACGCACCCGGACCCGGCGCCGGACCACGCCGACCGTCCAGCCCACACCGGTCGAGCCAGACCAGGCCAGACCAGACCGGGACGGGCCTGTACTCGCGAAGCCACCGGTCCGCAAGCTCGCTCGGGATCTCGGTGTCGACATCTGGCGGGTCACCGGCACCGGACCGCATGGAACGATCAGCCGGGCGGATGTCGAGGCGGCCCGCACCTCCGCCCACGACGAGCGGGGCGCCCGGGTGCCGGTGACCGGCGTCCGGCGCGCGACCGCGGCGGCCATGGTGACCAGCGCGTTCACCGCGCCGCAGGTCACCGAGTTCGTCAGTGTCGACGTCACCGAGACGATGGCCGCGCGTGACCGGATCGCCGCGCTGCCCGAGTTCGCGGGTGTGAAGGTGACCGCGCTGCTGTTCGTCGCGAAGGCGCTGCTGACCGCCGTCCAGCGTCATCCGATGATCAATTCTTGCTGGGAGGAAGCGTCCGGCGACGAGCCCGCGCAGATCGTCATCCATGAGACCGTCAACCTCGGGATCGCGGTGGCTTCACCCCGCGGGCTCGTCGTGCCGAATATTCCGGCTGCGCAGGAGATGGGACTGGTCGCGCTCGGACACGCCCTGCACGAGCTGACCGCGGCAGCCCGGACCGGGACAGTCACACCAGGTGCACTACGCGGCGGGACCATCACCATTACCAATATCGGCGTGTTCGGCATTGACACCGGAACACCCATCCTCAATCCGCCGGAGGCGGCAATCCTCGCCCTCGGCGCGATCCGCCCGATGCCGTGGGTGCATGACGGGAACCTTGCCGTCCGGACGGTGGCGCAGCTCGCCCTGACCTTCGACCACCGGATCGTCGATGGTGAGCTCGGCGCAAAGGTACTCGCGGATGTCGCCAGAATGCTCGCCGACCCGGCCGTGGCCCTCGCCTGGAACTGATCCAATTCCTTGATCGGCCCTGTTCCGAATAGCCGGACCGGCCCATCCATGCTTGCTCTGAGTGACGATACCGAGGGCGCGGCGAGCAACGCACAGGAGCAGGCAAGACCGGACACAACGGACCAACCTGGAACCTCAACCAGGGCAAAGAGCACGGGATGGGGCGGACAACGGAGGAAGGAGCTCGCCTGGTACGGTTGCGCCTTGCTTACGGCTTCCGGCACAGCTTCCGTACAAAGGGGTGAAACGCATGACGCGCGTGGAGGCACTACAGGCCGCCGACGAATTCGTCGCCAAGGTCCTGACCTCCGCAGGCTCCAGCGGCCGATTCAACGGCGCTCTCAACCTCGCTGAACGGGTCGATCTGACCCTGCGGGTAGCGAGGTTCCTCCTGGAGGGGCAGGGCACGTCCGAGGCCGACGACCTGCTCAAGCGGGATATGCGCAATGAGCTGGACCAGGCTTTCCCGCCGCTGCGCACATCATGAAACGACCGGTGGTTCGAGGATCGCCCCGCCTTACCGCAACACCTGGCACGTCCTGCTGACGCGTCAGGCGTAGGGAGTCCGCCGGGCGCGCGATCGTAACTCCAGCTCGCGCGCCCGGCGGCCACCCGCTCCGGATCTGACGGGCGTCAGGTGCCGACCAGGCTCAGAACGCGTCCTCGGGCAGGTCCATCAGATCAAGGTCGGTTGCCTGCAGAACACTGAGTCGGGTTGACAGCTCGGGCAGCACGTTCGCGACAAACCAACGGGCCGTGGCCACCTTGCCCTCGTAGAAGGCCCGGTCCCTGGCTACCATGACCGTCGCCGACCGCGTGAGCGCTCCGAGGACTGCGGCCTCCGGGCGCGCGATCTGACGATCGTCGCGCGCCCTTTGGCCCGCTAGCGCGTCCGTCGCGACCTCGGCCTGGCGCAGCAGCAACCAGCCGATGACGAGGTCGCCGACACTCATCAGAAGCCGCGTGGTGTTCAGACCGACCTTGTACACCTGCCGGGTATCCGCCGCGGCGTCGGTGAAAAAGCCGACCAGCACACCGACCATGGATGTCACGTTTTCCAGCGCGGCGCCCAGGATCTCCCGTTCCCGGCGTAGCGAACCGTCCCCCGCGCCGTCCTTGGCGAAGGTCTGGATCTCGGCGAACAGCGCGGTGAGCGCCTGACTGTGATCTCGCACGATCTTCCGGAAGAAGAAGTCCTGGCCCTGGATGGACGTGGTGCCCTCGTACAAGGTGTCAATCTTGGCGTCGCGGATGTACTGCTCGATCGGATAGTCCTGCAGGTAGCCCGAGCCACCGAAAACCTGCAGGGACGTCGCCAGCAGCTCATAGGATCGCTCGGAACCGACGCCCTTGACTATCGGCAGCAGCAGGTCGTTGAGCCGTTCGGCGAGATCGTCTACTGTTCCCGCGACGGTGGCCGCGGCGACCCGGTCCTGAACGGTGGCGGTGTAGAGGACGAGCGCCCGCATGCCTTCCGTATACGCCTTCTGCACCATCAGCATCCGCCGGACGTCCGGGTGATGGATGATCGTGACGCGGGGCGCGGCCTTGTCCGTCGACCGGGTCAGATCGGCGCCCTGGACCCGGGTCCGCGCGAACGCCAAGGCGTTGAGGTAGCCGGTGGACAGCGTCGCGATGGCCTTGGTACCCACCATCATCCGGGCATATTCGATGATCTCGAACATCTGGGCGATGCCGTCGTGGACGTCCCCGACAAGCCAGCCGACCGCCGGGTTCTTCTCGCCGAACCGCAGTTCGCAGGTGGCGGAGACCTTCAGGCCCATCTTCTTCTCGACGCCGGTGACGTAGACGCCGTTTCGCTCGCCGGGTTCGCCAGTCGCCGGATCCACCAGGAACTTCGGAACCAGGAACATGGACAGGCCCTTGGTGCCGGGGCCGTTTCCCTCCGGCCGGGCAAGGGTGAGGTGGAAGATGTTCTCCGGAACATCCCAGTCACCCGAGGTGATGAAACGCTTCACGCCCTCGATATGCCAGGTGCCGTCGGCCTGCGCCACCGCCCGGGTGCGGCCCGCCCCCACGTCCGAACCCGCGTCGGGTTCGGTGAGCACCATCGTCGCGCCCCACTGCCGCTCGATCGCCTGGCGGGCGAACTTCTTCTGTGCGGCATTGCCGAGCCGGTCGAGAATCCCGGCGAAGGTCGGACCGCTCATGTACATGAACACCGCCGGGTTGGACCCCAGGATCAGCTCCGAAGCGGCCCAGATGACCGACGGAGGTGCACCCAGACCGCCCAGGTGTGACGGCAGGAACAGCCGCCACCACTCACCGTCCATGAGGTCGGCATAGGACTTCTTGAACGCCGCCGGCAACGTGACCGTGCCGGTCTCCGGGTCGAACACCGGCGGGTTGCGGTCAGCCTCCGAGAAGGACTCGGCGAGCGAACCGGTGGCCAACCTGTCGACCTCGGCGAGCACGTCATGGGCCGTCTGGCGATCCATCTCCGCGAACGGACCATGACCCAGCGTCTGGTCGACACCCAGTACCTCGAACAGGTTGAACTCGATATCGCGGAGGTTGCTCTTGTAGTGCCCCATGGCGGTCTCCCCGGGGAAGTGCCGGCATCGGTTGTCACCGAGGGAACCGGCGTACTCCTACTGGCCAGTAACTAATACCCATGCTACCCGCCGGTAACCATCCTGGGAACAAATACCAGGACAACGAGACAACTAACAATATGCCACCACAATGACTACGCTCAGTTATATTTTGGCATGATGCGCGCCGCCCACAGCATGCGGACAGCGTCTGTCCGAACCGATCACCAGGAGTGCAGGAGTGCAGGAGTGCAGGAGTTACGAGACATCGCTCCAACGGAAGCTGCCATCATGATCACGCAGGCAGGCGATGGGGCGCCCGTTCGCGTCCTGGAGGAGCTCGTCACCGTCCGTCGCAGCGTTGCACTCGGCACCCGGCGCCGGGACGACCAGCTGCCTCGGCTGCGGACTCGTCACGCCCCAGCGCGGCTGGCCCGCAGCGCTCGGCCCGCAATAGAGGAACAGCCCGTTGACGGCCTGCCGCGGGGCAGAATCAACGGCTGGAACACACGGTTCCCCAACGAACACAGCACGCATCCGTTCCGTCGGACCACCGCCGGGCTGCGACGGATCGTCCCGGCCTGTCTCGGGCGGGGTGGGTACGAGTGGGGTGGGCACGGGTGGGGTGGTCACGGGCGGGGCTGCGGCTAGCGGTGACGGTGCCAAGGGCTGGGACGGTGTCCGTGCCTGCGTGCCGGCGTCGGTCGAGCCACACCCGACCAGCAGCACGGCCAACAGGCCGAGCGCCGCGATGACGGCAGCCGCAAGCCCCACGCCGCTGACCGCCCCGGTGCCCACGCGAGCCGCGCTACCCGCGGTGTCGCCTCCTCGATGTCCAGCCGCCACACCAACCAGCTTAGGTAAGACTGCCGATACGCGGAGCAACATAGTCCGTGAACACCCGGTTTAGAGCGCCCGGCAATAGAGGCGTGGATCAAGGAGCGGGGCTGGGGCGCGTAGATCGCGAGGCGGAGGAGGAAGTCACCCTGGTGTTGGGTGGCGACCGACGACAACGCGGCGAGGTGCGTGCCCCAGCCCAGCGACGCCGCGTCCCCTATTGCCGGGCGCTCTTGGAGCACCCGGTGGATATTGGTCACCGCCTCAGGCGGCCACCGGGATCCCGCCGTCGACCAGGTCGTCGTCCCGTGGCGCGGTAAGCCCGTCAGGCGTGTGTGGACGCATGGTGTTGGCCGCATCCGAGTCACGCACCGTCAACGCGAACCCCGCGGCGACGACGGCGAGCGCAGCCGCCACCAGGAACGCGCCGTGGTACGCCGCGGCATTTCCCGCAGCCGCGGCCGTGGTTCTTGCGCCGGCCGGCGCGAACAGGGTCAACGCCGTTGTCACCAACCCGACACCGAGCGCCGACGCGAGCTGTCGCTGCATGTTGAACAAGGTGGACGCCTGACCGGTGTCCACCGGCGAAATACGTGCGAACGCGGCCGTTTGGGCGGAAAGAAAGACAAATCCCATCCCGGTGCCGACGAGGAACATCATGGCCCGGATCAGCCATATCGACGTGGCCAGGTCCATCCGCGAGATCGACGCCAGCATGGCTGCCACCAGGAGCAGTCCGAACACCATCAGTCGCCGCGGCCCTATCCGCGAGTAGCCGCGCCCGGCTAGCTGGGACCCGGCCAGCACCCCCAGCGCTTCAGGGAACAGCGCCAGGCCGGCCGTGGTCGCGTTCACGCCAC
>NZ_CAUVXI010000157.1:0-3822 GCF_963555845.1 Protofrankia sp. Cas8
ATCGCCAACAATCGGGCGGGTGCCGGCGGGCGGGCGAGCTGCCCACGGGGCCCGGCGCAGTAGTCACTCTCGTCCAGCCGGACCGTCGAATAGGACGTCGTGAACGCATCGTCCGGTGGCGGGTGGTCACGCTGTAGTACCCGACTCGTGACATAGCTGACCGCGACCGCGCCCGTGCGCTGACGGGCGAACTGGCGCCGAGCCGGTCCGGCGGCCCACCCGCCGAGGATCTCCCCGGCCATGTTCGCCGGGTCACCGACCACCTCCAGCGCATACGGAATCCCGCGCACCCGCAACGCGGCGACCAGCGCGGTGCTGACCAGGCTCGGCATCCTGGCGATGTAACAGGTGCCGGACGCCGCCGTACCGGCTGTACCGGCTGTACCGGCCGGGCCAGCCGCGCCGGCCCGACTGGCGTCGCGGCACACCCGTCCGATGGCGCGGCGCAGTGCGGGCAGGGCGCACAGATAGCCTCGCGCGCCGCGATAGTCGGTGAGCGGGTGGACGGTGACCCCTGGACCATCGGCCCGCTGAGTGCTGATGATTCCCTCGGTGATCTCGGCGTCGGTTTGGCGCGGGCCGCGCGACCAGCTCGGCGGCGCCGGCGCCGCCACTCTGGCGAGCACTGTGACGGAATCGAAGGAATCGAGGTAACGCGACCACATGGGATAGGCGTCAGCGGGTGTAGGCGATCGGATGCTGCCGTCGGGCAATCGGTACAACCGTGCGTCCGTCGCGACGACGACCCGCATTCCACCTGCCCTCCATACCAGACCGGACCGGGCCGGAGCACTCCGGCCGGCACGCACATCCTCGCACCCAAACTGTAACCTACAGCATTTGTAAGACCACCTGTAGTTACGTTACAGGAGCGTGATGTCGGCTTCGCCTTCGGCGGCTACCGCGGTGCCGTCGTGGCGTGCGGACCGCGGTGAGGGCAACCAGCAGCGGGTGTCGAGCACGGCGCGGGCGTAGCGTGCCACCAGGTCCCGCCCGAAGGCGTCGTGATCGACCAGGACGACCACCAGGTCGGCAGCGGCCAGTTCCTGGGCGTCGGCCTCGACGAAGGTCACCCCCGACGGCAGGCACGAGTCGTCGACGTGCGGGTCCGCGGCCCGCACGTCCGCGCCGAGCGCATCAAGGAGCACGGCGACCCGCACCGCCGAGGACTCCCGCGCGTCACCGGTGTTCTTCTTGTAGGCCAGACCCAGCAGGAGAATCCGGCTTCCGTTCACGGCCATCCGACGACGGTTGAGTATTTCCACGACCCGCCGTACGACGTGGTCGGGCATGTTGTCGTTGACGTCGTTGGCGAGCTCCACGAACCGGAAGCTGCGCCCGAGGCTACGGCGCACCCGCCACGACAGGTAGGACGGGTCGATGGGCAGACAGTGCCCGCCGACCCCGGGGCCGGGGCTGAACCGCAGGAAGCCGAACGGTTTCGTCGCCGCCGCCTCAATGGCCTCCCAGACGTCGACGCCCAGCTCATGGGCGAACATCGCCAGTTCGTTCACCAGTGCGATGTTGACGTGCCGGAAGGTGTTCTCCAGCAGCTTGGTCAGTTCCGCGGTGCGCACGCAGGCCACCGGCACGGTCCGCTCGACCAGGGTGTCGTAGAACTCCCGAACGGCCCGCAGCGACGCCACGTCGATCCCCGAGACCACCTTCGGGGTGTTGACCAGGTTCCAGGTCGGGTTGCCCGGGTCGATCCGCTCGGGCGAGTACCCGAGGAAGAAGGAGCCCCCGGCGACCAGCCCGGAGAACTCTTCCAGGATCGGCCCGAACAGTTCGTCGGTGGTTCCCGGGTAGGTCGTGGACTCCAGCACCACGGTCGCCCCGGGCGCGAGGCGCGCACCGAGGCTGCGCCCGGCGCTTTCGATGTAGGACAGATCCGGGATACCTTCACGCAACGGCGTCGGTACCGTCACCACAGCCACGTCGAACCCGGCGGCGTCCTCATAGTTCGACGATGCGTAGTACCGGCCGCTCTCCAGAGCGGCGGCCACCGTTGAATCCGGGACGTCCTCCACGTACGACTCGCCGATTCCCAGGCGCTTGACCCGGCCTTCGTCGATCTCGATCCCGACCACGGACCAGCCAACCTCGACCGCCCGCATCGCCAGCGGCAGGCCCACATAGCCCTGACCCACCACCACCAACTTTCCGCAACGACTCATATACAGATCGTGACAGACCTAACGCCCCCTGGAGGGATGTCGTGGCAGGTGTCGCGCCCCAGCAACAAGCAACCGCATTAGCAAGCGACACATCAACTACATTGAGTAATATTTTTGATACTAAAAAACATCCAAGCCCGGACCCGAGGAGGGGCGGACGACGTGGCACTTTCGGCGACGATCAACCAGCCAATCTCGTCCACGCCGCCCTGGCAGGTGCTGCTGGTCTGTACGGGCAACCTGTGCCGATCACCGATGACCGAGTATCTCGCCGTCGCGGCATTGCGGGCAAACCTTGGCACCGAGGTGCATTCGGTGACCGTCAGCAGCGCCGGAACACACGCCCGTAACGGCATGCCGATGCACCGGCATGCCGCCGCAGTCCTGGCAGAACGAGGCATCAACCCGGCCGGCTTCGCCGCGCGCCGCCTTGACGGCACGATGGTGAGCGACGCTTGCTTGGTGCTGTGCGCCGGGCGCGAACACCGCAGCTTCGTGGTGGCAATGGCGCCGAAGGCGGTGCGCCGTACCTTCACGCTCCGAGAGTTCGCCCGGCTGACCGCCGGCATCGCCTCCACCGGCATCCCGGCACACACCGGCCAGGCGAACCCCTGCCCAGCGGAGACGATCCGGGCAGACGGTGTCCGAACCTGTGGGGACGCGCTTGTCGCCCACGCGGCGGATCACCGGGGTCGGCGCCGGCCCGAGCGTCCCTCCGACGATGACATCGCCGATCCGATCGGAGCATCGATCGAGGCGTTCCGATCCTGCGCCGAGCAGATCAGCGCCGCGCTGGCGCAGCCGCTGACACTGCTGACCCGCGCCGTACAGATGAACACCTGACCCCCGCCGGCACACCAACACCCATGGTAATCATGGCCGGGGACAACCCGGTGCGGCTGGCCCACTGGCGTAACCAGGGGAGAACCTGGTCGCCATGCATCGGCCGGGAGACGAAGTAGCCCTGTACCTCGTCGCATCCCCAGGCCGCCAGTAGCGCCCATAGGCCGGTTGTCTCGACGCCCTCAGCGACCATCCGCAGTCCGAGCGTGTGCGCCAGGGCGATGGTCGAACGGACGATCTCCGCAGCGGTCGAGTCCCGTTCGACCTCTCGCAGGAAGGCCCGGTCGAGCTTGAGCTCATCGGCCGGTAGGTCGCGCAGGTAGGCCAATGAACAGTAGCCGCTGCCATAGTCGTCGAGGCTGACCCGGACGCCGAGCGTCCGCAGCCGGGCGAGCGTGCGCTGAGCATGTTCACGCCGCGCCATCAGGGAATCCTCGGTGATCTCCACACACAGCGCAGCGGGCGGCACATCCGCCTTACCCAGGGCGTCACGCACCTCGAACGCGAAGCCGGAATCGACGATCACGGATGCCGGAACGTTCACCGATACTGACAGCGCTGCGCCGCCGGCGCGCCAACGTGCGCACTCGTCCAACGCGGTCCGAAGGACGAGCGCGGTCAGCGCCGGCATCAGGCCCATGGCCTCCATGTCGGGGAGAAAGAGATCGGGCGAGCGGACGCCGTCGACGGGATGTCGCCACCGCACCAGCGCCTCCATGCCGGTGACGCAGCCGGTACGCAGATCGGCTTTGGGCTGGTACCGCAGTTCGATCTGCCCACCTCGCAGTCCCGCGCGCAGCTC
>NZ_CAUVXI010000157.1:3929-13605 GCF_963555845.1 Protofrankia sp. Cas8
CAGCCGCAGCCGGGCCGGGCTGGGCCGGACCAAGCCCGTGTCGTACACACGGTGACCAATGTGTGACTTCTTCGCCTCGCGTAGGGCCAAGGCGGCATTGCCCAGTAGCTCGCTGACATCGGTACCGTGATCGGGAGCTATGGCGATACCTACCTTCACTTCAAGTGGTGCCCGCATACCGGCCAGTACGAACGGCATTCCCAGCGCATCCCGGACACGGACCGCCACATGGTCGACCACCGTCCGTGCCTGTTCGCCGTCGATCCCACGAAGCAGCACGGCAAACTCGTCGCCACTGATCCGTGCGAGCAGGTCACCGGGCCGTCGGACCGCACTGATCCGCCGGCTCACAGCGACCAGCAGACGATCGCCGTACTCATGACCGAGGCCACCGTTGATCTCGCCAAAGCGGTCGACGTCGATCAGCATCAGCGCCGTGGTCGGCCCGGACACCCGACGGCCAGGCGATAGGCCGCCGCTCCCGGCACCTACCGCTGGTGGCTTCGGGACGTCGGCGAGCAGGCGTGCGGCCTCCTCCAGAAACCCACGCCGATCGGTCAGCCCGGTCAGTTCGTCGATCCGCGTGAACTCACCGTCGGTCTGTTCCGCCCGACGCGCACGGGTCCGCAGTACTGTCCGAGCGATCACAAAAATGATCGACAGCCACAGCAGGTCAACGACCCATACGGCAACTTCGCGGCGCAACATGATCCAGATCGGCAATCCAGCCATGATCGCTCCGATGGGCACCGAGGTCACCGGTGCACCGTGCCCAACACCGGCACCGGCACCGGTTGGCCGAACGGCCCGGTGGATCCGGTCGGCACAGCCCGACAGGAGTGACGAGCCCTCCGCCGACGCAGCCGAGTGAAACTTCCGGTGCCGCGCCCTGTTCGCCGACATGAACATCGCAATCATTGAGCTGATAATCTCGCGATGAGCTCACTACCAGCGCGTTCTGTGCCGTTGTCAAGCATCGATTCCCCCGGATTTCGAACGTCCTGATTGTTCAGAGTGACCCGTCCGAGGGTAACGGGTTGCTCTTCCCCTATATGCGGCACTTCAGTCGCAGTCGATCAGCTTCGAACCCTGCTACCAGGCAGTTCCCGCGTATGAGCTCGGTCCGCGTCGAATACAACCACCGGAAGCCACAACGTGGTCCGTTTAAAAGCCAACACCGTGGTCGTTGCATGGGCAGGATCTCCACGGCCGTCGACCCCGGGTGTGATCAACACTGGATAGCGACCTACGGGTGGATCACTGCCGTGCAGTCGCCACGCCATGCAACAAAATACAGACCGTACTCATATGGCTACGCTACGATTCATCGACAGCAATCGTTGATGGCCGTACTCCGCCCGGGAAGGTACTGCACCTCCGGAAGCCGTCGCCGAGGAGAAGCCCGTGTACGTCCCGCCTGCCGGGCGTCCATGGCCGAGGTGGATCGCCGCCATCCTTGTTCTTTTCGGAACAATGCGGTCGCCAGTTGGCGCCCCGGGCAGGTTTCAGGTCGCGCATGATCGTCTTAATCGAACGGAGGCGCCTACTTGATGTTGATTCAGGCAAATCGACCACAGTTGCGAGTCGTGACCCCCTATGGGCCAGGTGGGGGCAGCTCCCGGGTGCGGATTCTTGATTGGCTGCAGTGGCTCCGGCTGGATGCCGAGGTACACGATTATCTCGGCCGGGAGAATGCAGACCCCCGCGCGCTGGCCCGTCAAGCGCTAGCGGTTGCCGGCGCAGAACGGACCACACGTAAGTTGTGCCGGCTGCGAACGGATCGGCTATTGCTGCACCGCGAGGCGAGCCCTTTCAGCCGCGGTCGACTTGAGCGGCAGCTGTTGTCAGCGGCGGACTTCGGAGTCTACGATTTCGACGACGCCCTTCAGTGGGACTTCGGCGGCACCTGGATACGGCGTATAGTTCCGAAGCCGACAAAATGCATTGCCGCGGTGCTGGCTGCGGACCGGGTGGTGGCCGGCAATGATATTCTCGCGGACTGGGCATCCGGATTCAACCGCGATGTGGTCATGATTCCGAGTTGCGTAGACCCGGCGGCCTATATACGCAAGCACAGTTACATACTTTCCGACCCGCCCGTACTCGGCTGGGTCGGCAGCCCGAGCACCGAACGCTACCTCCGCCTCGTCGCAGATCCGCTTCTCGAGCTCCATCGCCGGACCGGAGCCCGGCTTCGAATCGTCAGCGCTGGCGCCGCTTCCCTTGGCTCCCTCGATCTCATGGTCGAGCGGATACCCTGGACGAAGGCCGCGGTCGGCCGACTTCTTGTCGATATGGACGTCGCCATCGCCCCGCTCGATAACGGGCCGTACGAACGCGGAAAATGCGCGTATAAGATCCTTCAATACGGAGCGTCGGGAGTACCGACCGCCGGATCCCCGGTCGGCGCGAACCAACTGGCACTCGATCGGCTGGGTGGAACAGCAATCACCAGAGCGGATGACTGGTTCGACGCGATTCTCACCCTTCTCGCCATGAGTGTCTCCGAGCGCTCCGCCATCGGGGAACGCTCCCGCGGCGCCGTCCAACGGCACTACTCGTTCGACACATGGGCATCGAGATGGCGCAGCGCGGTTGGGCTCGACCCAAACTGAACGTGGCCCCTGTGATCTTCAGCTCTTCGTCCGGTCATGACCGTTTTCCGCATCCGATCTGAGGAAATTTGAGAAGACACCCGATGCCAGATACCCACCTTTTGCAAGGCAGCCACTACCGTAAGTAGCATGACTGTCACAGAATTTCCACACGCTGGGAGCTCCGGGACACAGACGTCGCAAACGGACACCGCCATCAGGCTGATGTTCATCGTGACCGTTCCCATGAGCGCCCGAATACTGCTCCGTGGCCAACTCGCGAACATGCGGAATCGTGGCTATTCCGTCACCTTGGTCTCATCGCCGGGCCCAGATCTATGGACGACCGCCCAACGCGAGGGTGTCAGTGTCGTTCCCGTACACATGGAACGCCAGATTACGCCCCTAACCGATCTGCGAACGCTACGCGAACTTATCCGCGTCCTGCGAAAAGAAAAACCTACGATCACAAAGGTCGGGACGCCCAAGGCCGGGTTGCTCGGCGGGCTCGCCGCCGTGGCCGCAGGCGTACCATGTCGCGTCTACGTGCTGCACGGCCTACGACTGGAAACCGCTACCGGGCCGAAGCGGGCACTGCTGTGGGGTGCAGAGCGGGTGGCGTGCCTCAGCGCGCACCGGGTCCTCTGTGTAAGCCCGAGCCTGCTGCGGGAAGCGGAGCGGCTACGTCTGTTGCCCCGGGGCAAGGGTGTCCTCCTGGGTAACGGTACATCCAACGGAGTAGACAGCAGCCGGTTTGCCCCCACCGAGGAGCTCCTGCGTGCCGCCAAGCTGCTTCGCGAGAAATTTAGGATCCCCGAGGATGCCAAAGTAATCGGCTTCGTGGGCCGACTCACGGGCGACAAGGGAGTCGTGGAGCTGCTCGCGGCGCACCGAATCCTCCAGCAAAGATTTCCCAGCCTGTTCCTCCTGCTTGTCGGCGAGCCGGATCCGGATGATCCCCTGCCGGCCGGTACGGCTTCAATGCTCACCGCGCCGGGCGTGATCCAGGCAGGATGGTTGGCTGACACGGCACCGACATATCACGTGATGGACGTCCTCGCACTGCCCACCTATCGCGAGGGCTTTCCGGGTGTTCCCCTCGAAGCAGCTGCCGCGGGTCGCCCGGCTGTCACTACGAGCGCCACCGGTGCGGTCGATTCGGTCGTAAACGGTCTCACCGGATACGTCGTCGCGCCAAGGGACGCCACCGCCCTCGCTGACGCGCTGGGCCGATTGCTCGCAGACCCCGAACTTGCCCACCGGATGGGACGGAACGGTCAGGAGCGGGTCCGGCGTGACTTTGACCGGCAAGTAATATGGGATACAAACGATCGGCTCTTCCGGCAGCTACTCAAAGAACGGAACAACAAGCGGAGGGCCGGACCGACGATGAGGCGTGCACTAGAGAAATTTCGCGAGAAAAACATGAACGGAAACCGCTGAGGCGGCCGTGCCGTATCGGGTAGTGACCCGCTCCCGTCGGCATCCGCCGTCGCCCAACGCCTCTTTCTGATTCTAGCTTCAAGAAGGGGCCGTCTTTCGGCACGAGCGCGACCATCCGCAACCGGGTTCCAGATCAGTTCGTACGATACCTGAACGCAGCTCAAAAACTAGTCGAGGTGACGTAATGAGGATTGTCGTGACCGGCGGCGCCGGCTTCATAGGCGCGAATCTCTGTCAAACGCTTCTCGCCCTGAAGGTGCCCGAGATTGTCGTGATCGACGACTTCAGCACCGGTACCTTCGAAAATCTCGAAGGGCTCCCCGTAGAAATCCATGACGCCAGCATCCTGGACCGCGTCGCGGTGGACAAAGCGGTCACACGAGCCGATTCGATCATCCATCTCGCCGCCCGTCCGTCGGTGCCACGATCCCTGGCCGATCCACTCGCCTCCAATGAGGTGAACGTATCGGGTACACTTAAAATTCTCGAAGCCGCACGACGGGCCGGGGCGCACGTGGTTGTCGCGTCGTCGTCGTCAGTGTATGGCGGCAACCGCAGACTGCCAAAAAGAGAGGACATGCTGCCTCGCCCATTGAGTCCGTACGCGGTCAGCAAGCTGGCAGCCGAAAGTTACGCCCTTTCATATGCAACCTGTTTCGACCTACCGGTTCTCGCGGTTCGCTTCTTTAATGTCTTCGGGCCCATGCAGTCGGCCGGACACGCGTACGCGGCGGTGATCCCACGGTTCGTCGAGGCCGCCGTAAACGGGCATAAAATACAGGTTCACGGCGACGGCCAGCAGACGCGGGACTTCACCTATGTGCGGTCAGTGACCGAGATTCTGGCCGATGCCGCGCTACGACGGATTGTTCACAACGGCCCGGTGAACCTGGCATTCGGGACCCGTACAAGCCTGCTAACGGTGATCAGTCTTCTTGAACGGATAATCGGATGTCGCCTGGACGTCGAGCACGTCGCGTCGCGGCCGGGCGACGTCCGTGACTCGCAGGCGGACACCAAGATCCTGCGAACGCTCTTCCCCGCGGCGGCGCTGTACGGTCTGGAACCCGCTCTTGCCGCAACCGTGCAGTGGTATACGAACAAGCAGTCTGTCGACCAGGAGGTTCCTGCTGAACCGTCGGTTCAGATTGCCTCCCGCTGACGGCCACGAGAACCGTAAGATTATTTAACTGTCGCGAGCCGGACGGTGGGGAGGTCGTGATGCGCCACGTCACCCGAGTCGTCGCCGGAGAACAGCATGATATTGGCGACGGCAAGAGGCAGATAGACTGCCCACATATGCCCCGGCGCCTGAAGGTACGGGTTCGAGATGTTCGCCAGGAGCATCGAAACCGCACCGACTGTGGCGATGACGGCCATGTCAACCATCTCCGGTCCGGTCGCGACGCGGACGGCGCGACGCATCGCGGCCACAGCAGACCCGGCAATGCCAGCCAACAGAAGCGCACCAACGAGGCCCGTCTGAAACAGCAGCATCAGGTACTGCAACTCGAAGTTCCACGGGCGGGCGTCATTTCTCGAGTAACCCTTGATCACCGCACCGAAACCTTGACCGGTGACAGGCGACGAGGCCCACGCATCAAGCAGTTGCCGCTGTTCCTCGATCCTGATGGTGACTGTGGACGACGCCGCCGTATCCCCGGATTCCCCGACCACTATATTTCGCGCATCCCGGAAAGCCGAAGTAAAAGCCGCCGACCTGAATAGGCCGTGATTTACTCCCAGGTAAGCAACCACAATGATGGCCATGGCAGAAACGAGAGCGTACACCGGACGGTACCGACCTCGACTGCCGGATCTTCCCAATAGCCGGCTGCACGCCCAGAGCATTACCGGGGTCAGTGCTACATTGATGATGATGGCCTGGCGACCGCCGACAAGCGTCGCGACCAGAGACGTTGTCGCAGCATAAATTCGGAGCCAGATAGGCGGCATGATCGGATTCGGGGCCAGAAAAAGCGAGGCCAGCCATATCGGCGCCGCAGCAGCCAACGTGGACAATCCAAGAAAGCGGATCTCGATCCCGCCATCATTGAATCCGACCCGAGCGTCCGAGCCACTAATCACCCATTCCGGAACAAACTGTGGAATAACCCCTTTCTGGCCCCCGACATAGCAAACTATGACGGTTGAGAGTATCGTGGTACCAATTGCGAGACTCAAAAATGTCAGCCGTAGAAGCCGCACGTCGTGCACACGGACAAAGGTCCAGAAAACTACCGGCGCTACAAAGTAGACCAGGTATCCAAAGGTGAGACCTGGCGCATTGTTTATTGCTCCTATAAAACATCCAAAAGCGCCAAAAATAGCCTGCAGGTACAGGATCGGATGCAGGACCGGATGGATGCGACGCCGTTCCAGCAGACATGCTGCGGCCGCAATAATACCCATGGCAGCCAACACGGAAACAAGAATACTATTGTTCGAGACCGGCCTCAGGAGAACATATATGAAACACGCCATGCCGACCGATTTCACGAACAGCCCGACCGCTTTCATCGACGAATTCACCCCACCGGTCGCTGTAGCGGCTTACCGATTCTCCCGTAAACGTGGCGAACAAGATCCTGATAATGCTGCGGTCCGTAGCGTACGTACAGGCCGACAGTCCCGAGTGCTGTACGCGCAACACCGTCCATGAGGCACAGAGCATCGTAGGCACGAACCGACTGTCCGCTCTTTGCGTAGTACCATCGTCCGGATTCGTAGCTCCGCACCAGTGCGACCGTGGGATCCCGTTTAGCCGCGTGCGCCTCGGCGTGCTGGGCCAGCCAGTCGGGCCGCAGCCGTACTGAATAGCCATGAGAGTTCGCGCGCCAGCAGAGATCGATGTCTTCGTAATACATGAAGAATCTGGGGTCGAAACCGCCGAGGCGCAAGAACATCATCCTGGGAATCAGAAGAACCGCGCCCCCCACGTATCCAACGCTGACTGGCGGCCGTGGCTTGATCCGCAGCCACCGTTCCGCAACCTCCCGCGGAAGCGTTCTGCGCCCGTCTCCGTAATTGCGCTGCAACTCGCCGAAGCGTCCGAGAAGTGTCGGCCCGTAAATTGTGTCGTCGGTCGCTGTCAGCTCATGCGGCCAATTCAGCAACCGTGCGTCCGGGTTCAGGAACAGAAGTAGATCGGCTGTGGAGGAACGGGCGAGGGAATTGCAGGCCGCGGCGAAACCACAATTGTCCTTGCATTCCTCCGCCCGCAGATCGAGACCGGCGAGATCCGCGCTCCGCCTCGCGGCGGCCAGGCTTCCGTCACTAGGACAGTTATCATGTATCGCGACGCGGGATCCCACCGGCAGATGCCGCAAGCTATCAACCGCGCTGCCTACGACCGCCGCGCTCCCGTACGTCACGATACACGCCTCTACGATCATGTAATTTCTCCTGAGAGTAGGACGACCATCCCGGGATTCGCACGTGTCAGTCAAGAAAGATCGGCTCTGGCCGTTGTCGCTGCCCGGCGAGCAGGCCGCTTATTTGGCAACCCAAAGGCGGGTTTAAGAAAGGTGGCCTTCCGGTGTGCTGGCCTGTTCTTCCGGCCCACCGGAAGGAAGAGGTAGATGATCAGAACCAGGCAGACAACCCAGTTACCGAATGATGTAGCAAGGGTTACGCCGAACACTCCCAGTGAAGCGGCGAGTGGATGGATAAGGATTGCGTTGGCCAGCATGCCGCTCAGACTTCCCATTATCACCAGGCCGTACCGCCTCCTTGCCTGAGCCGCCCGAACTGCGACTACGTATCCTGCCATCGCCGGCAGGCCGATCGCATAGCCGCGTGCAGCGGAGACGACAATTCCTGCCTCGCCTTCTCCGAATGCACCATGGGCGAGCGCGATCGATACCAGAACCGGTGCAGCCGCTGCCAGAAGAATCCCGACAAGGGCCAGTGCGGACATGATCGCAGTAATTATGACCTTCAATCGTGCCGACGCATCGGTTTCAAATCCCCGTTCCCATCTGATAAATTTCGGCAATGCCCACACGGAGATCCCGCCGAGAATGATGCCGTGTGGCACCGTGATCAGTTTGTACGCATACCCTATTCCTGCTATCGTGCTCTGACCGATCCCCGCTCCCGCGCGCCGCTCGATAATAAATGAAGCCTGGTTCAGGAGCCCTGCCACAGCAATCAGAACGAGAGGTTTCCACTGTCCGGTCGGAGCGCTGTCCGGCGTGTATCGGAGATCGGATCGAATGAGCAGGACGCCCACCACGCAGGCGATTACCAGGGCTGTGGACCAGCCCAGATAGATTGCCACCCGGGGACTCGAGAAGGTGGCCAGGAAGACAAACGCGAGCACGGACCAGAGAACAGCGAGCCAGGCAGCCCTCATCAGACGCTCAGTCGCATTGAGCACGCCACCGACGGCACCGAGGAAAATCAGTGCACCGGATCCGGGCGCGGTCCAGCGGAGTGCGGTGGCGAGTTCGGCCCAGTCGCTGTGGGCGGAGCCCACCAGGACATGACCCAAGGGACTGGCGAAAAAATACTGACCGACAGCTACGACGACCGCGAGCAGGAAGCCGTTCAACACGTAACGTGATGCCGCTGCTCGGTGATGACAGACGGCGGTCGTCGTGGCGATCATAAAAGCATCCGCCGCGACGATCACAATCGTCGCCTGTAGTCCCACAACGAGAAAGAAGGAGGCAACTGGCAATGTGGTTCCAAAACGATCTGCCATGACGACGTCGCGAAGAAATCCGAAGACTTTCCCCAACAACACGACAGAGCTTATACCGAAAAGTACCCTCCAGACGCTAGTTCGCAGAATTTTTCGATAGCGACCGACACCGGGCCGCGAGCGCGCGCGTGTATCCCGGCCCCCGTCCCGTCGCTGCGTGGATGTCAAGGTCACAGTCGCTCCGCTTCCGCGGCGGTCGGGGGGGTCGTGCCCGGTAGACGATCTCCACCGGTACCGATGTTTTCGTCGCTTCCGAAGGAAGCGCCGCTGCTGGGGTCGCAGGCCCCGCCGTCGCCAGAATCATCGAAAGGCGCGAAAGGTATCGGCCCGGTCATCCGGATGGATACAAGCGCGAGTTTCCACTCGTCATGTGTCGGACGATCCGTGTGCGGTACGAGGTTCCCCGGGCCACACAACCAATCCCTCGCCTTCAGCGCACCCACCGATTTCTCCCTTTGTTTATTGGCGGTACAATTACGGTGGGTACCCGTGGTACGCCGAAGATTTCACGAGGCGATGAAGTCCGAGCGTAGGGGATCGACCCACCGCGGTGCGTACCCCGACATACGCGACCAGCGCCGGGGTGCCATCCCGAACCTGGCGGGCACAATTCGGCCCCACGAGCTCCGGAAGCCCGGGGGACCCGCAGACAGCCCCGGATGAGCCGACGCCGCCCCGTCCCCCGAGAAGATCATCGACAGGTTCGAAGTCGATGAACGACCGATCATCGTGCGGCCGGGACGGCGACGAGCTATCGGCGTTAGGTCAGGCAGGGACAGGTAGGCCGTTCCGCCAATACACCCCGTCTCGATCGATCTTCATCAGAGGCGCGTCGATTCCGCGAGCGTCCCGGAAATCCTCGACCGCCCGGCGGCAGCTCTCCATCGCACCATAATCGTCCACGATGGCAAACCCACCCATAGACAGCCGT
>NZ_CAUVXI010000158.1:0-1018 GCF_963555845.1 Protofrankia sp. Cas8
GCACCGCACCGGCCTTCATGATTGACTGCAGACCCGCCACGAGATCGTCCAACGTGTGGGGTCGACCAGCCGCGCCCAGCACGTCCATGCGGAACATGTGCCCGCGGAAGAACACCACGATGTGGCGCGCCCGGGATGGGCCCGGGCACTGTTCGCTGTAGGGGGCGCGGACGGTATCCTGCACGGGTCCGGGTATACGCGTGGTGGCGAACAGGAACTTGTTCTGCTCCATCGAGAGAGCCTGCCCGCGCGCGACGATCGGCGCTACGAGTTCCTCGTCGAGCGCCAGCTTGTAGTTGACGGCCCCGGCGATGAGCCCGGCCGCCCGGTCCACCTGTTGCAGGCCGGCGTCCTTGAACAGAAAAAAGTAATTCGCATTGATCGCAATGCGGTCGCGTCGACCCAGATACCGGGACTGCCAGAATGTGTCGAGCCAGCTGTGCACCCCATCACCGGCGTTGTACTCCTCAAGCGCCGCGTGGAGTTTGTGACCGGCACCGTCCGGTTCGCGGAAGGAGGCCACCGCGGCTTCGGTCGTCGCCAGCTCGGCCGCGGTCAACAACGGTGCACACCACGCGAGGAATCGCTCGCAGCTCGCCGCCACGGTCGGCAACGGCACCCGCGGCAGCCGGTCCTCATTGCCAAAGGTACGGGTAGACCAATCCTGATCAGATTTCGCGTTCATCGTCAACCTCGGTGGTTTCGGAGAGCTGGATGATTCGTTGCTCGTTGCCAGATCCACGACCGCGTAACTTTTCGTGTCACGCGGCCGAGAGACGTGGAGCTGCGCGTACAGCCAGCCGTCGGCTTCCAGCCCACGCGGATCAACACCGACGGCCCACAGCGTGTCCAGGACGAGTGACTGCTCCTGCGGGGAGGCGAACCGCCGCTGCTTGAACACATGTTCGATGTGTACAGTTTCATATCCCAACCCGGCCAGGCTCTCGGCTACCGGTTCGAACGGGAACATCCGCAGGACGAAATGCGCCATCCACGGCCTGCGCTCGCTGCTGGCGCT
>NZ_CAUVXI010000158.1:1343-4685 GCF_963555845.1 Protofrankia sp. Cas8
GTGCAATGGTCCGCTCCGTGACGTAACCGAGGCAGCCGGTCGAGATAACAAGATCCACCCCGGTGAACTGCTGGCGTTGTCGTTCCGTGGGGTCGCGCTGTTCGAGGTCGGCGTATACCACGTCGTCGACAAAGCCGGCCGAGAGCGCATAGGAAAGGGCGGGGTGGGACGTGTCGAGGCCCACGAACCGGGTGCACGTGCGGCGATTACGCGAACGGACCAGGTCCCGGTCGCGGGTCAGCAGCGTGCTGCGGGTCTGCGACCGGGCATCGATGCCGCAGTAACGCTCATACAGCTCGTCCATAGTCACGTCGAATTTCAACAGAGCGGCATTGATGCCGTATGAGCAGCCGATGTCCAGGATATTTGGAGCCCGGTTCTGCTGTAAGCTCCGGTATTCCTCGATAAGTTTTGTAAAATAGGGCTTGGCGAGCTGCGGGATGCGGTAGTCGAGCGCGCGCAACGTACTGAAATAGGCGCGCGGATCGGGTTGCGTGTAGATGTGGTCGAGGGAAATTTTTCCGGTGGTGTCGAAATGCACGGGTTATGCTCCTCCCTGGTTTACAGAACAGGCAACGGTCCGGCGTCGTAGGCAGCACGCCAGCAAGCTCCTAATCCAGTAGTCGGTCGACCCGCACAACGTTTCCCTCGGCCGCCAGATGTTGTGGCAGCACGCGACCGAAAAGCTGCCTCGTCCGCGTCACGCTGCCGACGACGCCAGGGCGTTCGCTATATGCGAAGATCGCCGAGTGGCGCGCTGTATCGCCGTGCACAGAGCTCACCCGGTGCATCGAATAACGGCCTTTGAACAGCTGAAGATCACCCGGGCGCAACGACAGCCGACGAATCAGGTGCCCACCGCGGCCGGCCAACACGGCCCGCACGTCGTCGAAATTCTCCGCCTGCGCGGACCTGATGTCCGGGCAATACTCGAACACACCACCGGCTCGCGGTTCCCGGGTGAGCAGACTCACCGCGAACTCATTTGTATCGAAATGCCAGGGATGCTCCATTCCTGGCATGACGACATTGAGGCACAGCCCGGCAAGGGGGTCTGCGAGCTCGTGGAGGCGGCCCAGCCCGAAGCAGTCCGCGATGAAGCGCTGAAACAGTTCGTCGGTGTAGAGCCGATGGATGATGAAATCCTCGGGTATACGATCGCGTGCCACAAACGCATTGCCGCGCCGCATGGCGACGGAAGCAGGATGATCTTCGTGAAGGGTCGCGTCCGGTGCGATGTTGTAGGCGTTCACCGTTTCGACCTCGTAATACGCCGCCGGCGCGATCGTCGCGCATTCCTGCTGTAATTCTTCACACCGGGACGGCCTGATAAAACCAGGCAGGACGCTGCAGCCGGTATTGTGCAGCTCGCGGCGGGTGCGAGAAACCACGTACTTCCAGTCGGCTCCGGTCGGCGCTGCCAGGGGATAGCGAGCCGTGTCGACCACCCGTCCAACCACCCGTGCCCCCGATGTGCTCATGAGGATCCTCCCCATCTGCCAGGGGCACCGCCCTGGGCCGGGACACCCCAATCGACTCGGCAATCCCTGTGTGTGGCGCCCATCCACAGCCAGCGATTCAGCACATTGTTGCTCGTCATTCAATTGCCGTGAAGTCGTTTGTGACATGCGACACTAAGAGCGCCCGGCAACAGGGGCGTGGATCAAGGAGCGGGGCTGGGGTGCGTAGATCGCGAGGCGGAGAAGGGAGGCACCGGAGGTGTTGGGTGTCGACCGACGGAGCCGGGGTACCCCGTGCATCGCGCAGCGATGGATGGGGAGCGATGCGGCGAGATGCGTGCCCCAGCCCCGCGACGCCGCGTCCCCTATTGCCGGTCGCTCTATGAACACCCCGGCAAGATCGATTCTGCTGTCTGCCGGGGTGGACGCGGATCAGGGACGCGGATCAGGGACGCGGTACCGCCGTGATCTCGTTGATGAGGGACGTGTCGTGCTCGGCCCGGCAGAACCGGGGGTGGTCGAGGACACCGCGCAGAAAGCCGGCGGTCGTTGTCACCGTCGGACCACTCAGGCGCAGCTCGTCGAGTGCCCGACGCATCCGCGCGAGTGCCTGGTCTCGATCGGGTGCCCAGACGACGACCTTGGCCAGCAGCGAGTCGTACAGCGCCGGAATGCGGTAGCCGGCGAAGACATGAGTGTCGACGCGGACGAACGGGCCGCCGGGCAGCGAGAACTCGCTGACCACCCCCGGCGTCGGGGTGAAACCCGCCGTCGGGTCCTCGGCGTTGATCCGGCACTCGATCGCGACGCCGCGCGCGGCGACGTCGTCCTGGGAGAACCCGAGCGGTTCACCGGCGGCGACGCGTAGCTGTTCGCGGACCAGATCCATCCCGGTGACCATCTCGGTGACCGGGTGCTCCACCTGGAGCCGGCAGTTGACCTCCATGAAATAGAACTGACCGGCCGGGTCGACCAGGAACTCGAAGGTGCCCGCGCCCACATAACCGACCGCCAGTGCGCCGCGGACCGCGGCGTCACACATGCGCTCGACGGTGTCGGCGGGCAGTCGCGGAGCGGGCGTCTCCTCCACGAGCTTCTGGTGACGACGCTGCAACGAGCAGTCGCGCGCGCCGAGGTGGACGACGTTACCGTGGGTGTCGGCGAGGATCTGCACCTCGACGTGGCGCGCGGACTGCAGATAGCGCTCCACGTAGAGCCGCCCGTCGCGGAACACCGCCTGGGCGCTGGCTCGAGTCTCGCTGTAGGCGCGAAGGAACGCGTCGGGGTCATCGACCACGGCCATGCCGCGCCCACCGCCGCCGGCCACCGCCTTGATGATGACCGGGAATCCGATTCCGGCCGCGAACTCCGCTGCCTCGTCGGCGTGGTCGAGTGCGTCCCGGCTACCCGCCAGCAGCGGCAGCCCGGCCTCGGACATGATCGAACGGGCGCTGGCCTTGTCGCCGAGGCAGTTCATCACCGACGCCGGCGGCCCGACGAAGGTGATGCCCTCCTCTTCGCACACCTCGGCGAAGTCCGCGTTCTCCGACAGGAAACCGTAGCCAGGGTGGATCGCGTCGGCACCCCAGCCCCGCGCCGCCTCGATCACAGCCGGGATGTGCAGATAGCTCGTCTTGGCCGGGCCGGGCCCGATCTGCACCGCCTCGTCGGCGAACCGGACGACCGCCGAGTCGCGATCGGCGGCGGAGTGGACCGCCACCGTGGCAAGACCCAGTTCACGGCAGGTGCGGGCCACCCGCAACGCGATCTCACCACGGTTGGCGATCAGCACTTTTTTGATCATCGGCCGGCACCGGTGGTGGTGCCGGCGGCCACCGCCAGCAGTGGCTCACCGTGCTCGACAGGGGTACCGTCGGTTACG
>NZ_CAUVXI010000158.1:4941-5905 GCF_963555845.1 Protofrankia sp. Cas8
CAACGACGCGGCCGGAGACGTCCGCCTCCACCGGGATCATCAGCTTCATCGCCTCGATGATCGCAACCTGCTGGCCCCGGACGATCATGTCGCCTTCGGCGACAAACGGCTTGGCCCCAGGCTCGGATGCCCGGTAGAACACACCGACCGTGGCGGCACGCAGGACGTGGACGTCGGTGTCCGGCTCGGCCCGCACCGGGCCGATCTGTGCGCGGGCGGGTTCCGGTCTGCTCTGCTCGCGGCCCGGCACCGGCACCGGCTCCCGCGCCGGACCGGACCCCGGCCCGGCCATAGCCCCCGACGCGATCGCCGGTGTCGGCGACCAGGCAACCTCGACGAAGATGTCACCGGCGCCCGCCCGCACCCGAACGGGCGTCCGGGACGCCTGGTCGCATACGGCGATCGCCTGTTGGCGCAGGATCGTCAGGATCTCGTCGAGCTCGTCGGCACCCCAGCTCGTCGACCGGTGCGATTCCCGCCCCGCCGGTGACGCCGACGGGCTCTCGCCCGGATCGGATCCGACGATCCCGGCTGATCCGGGCGACGCACCGTTGGTCGGAAGCATGGTCATCAGGCACTTTCCTTTTGGCCGGGGCCGGCGCTGTCGGGACCGGCACTGTCGAGGTCGGCACCGTCAAGGTCGGCACCGTCAAGGTCGGCATCGTCGAGGTCGGCATCGAGCAGGGTGAGGGTGTGCGCGCCGAACTGCCGGAACCGGGTCCTGCGTCCGGTGACGAGGGTCATCTGGTCCCGCGGCAGCAACTCGGCCAACGTGCTGGTCAGGGCGTCACGAAGGGCGTGCGCGGCCAGCAGGTGATCGCTGTGTGCACCGCCGTCGGGCTCGGGAACCACGCCGTCGACCACGCCGCTACGCAGCAGCTCACGTGCGTCGACACGCAGTGCCGCGGCAGCCTTCGGTCCGGCGGCGGCGTCCTTCCACAGGATCGCGGCGCAGCCCTCCGGG
>NZ_CAUVXI010000158.1:6158-14138 GCF_963555845.1 Protofrankia sp. Cas8
CTGATCACCGAGTAGACCGCGTTGGAGCACATCAGGACCCGGTTGGCGAAGGCGAGCGCAAGCGCGCCGCCGCTGCCGCCCTCACCCGTCACCACGGCGACGACCGGTACCGGCAGGCCGGCCATCAACCGGAGGTTCTCCGCGATCGCGACGGCCTGACCCTGTTTCTCAGCTTCGATGCCCGGATACGCGCCCGCGGTGTCGATAAGAGTGATCACCGGGAGGCCTATCTTGGCGGCCAGACGCATGATCCGCGCAGCCTTGCGGTAGCCGGCCGGCGAGGGCATCCCGTAGTTACGCCCGGACAGCTCGGCCGCGGTGCGCCCCTTCTGGGTACCGATCACCACGACCGGAACGCCCTCGAGGCAGCCGAGCCCGCAGACCATCGCCGGGCAGTCAGCCGACATCCGGTCGCCGTGCAGTTCGTTGAAATCCTCGATTATGAGCGCGATGTAGTCCAGGGTCGTGGGCCGACCGAGCCGGCGTGCCAGCCGCACGGACTCCCACTGGTCCCGCTCGGGTAGCCGGTCAGGATCGACGATCAGCGCGGATCTGCCCGCCGATCGCGGCGCGGGAACCGTCCTGCTCACCGAACGGCGACTACCCACGGTCAGCAGCCTGGCCAGGGTGGCGCGCAGTTCCGCCCGCGGCCGGATCATGTCGATGACGCCGTGGCGGACCAGGAACTCCGCGGTCTGGAACCCCGGCGGCAGGGTCTGGCGGATGGTCTGCGCAATCACCCGCTGACCGGCGAAACCCAGCCGCGCGCCCGGTTCGGCGATGATGATGTCGGCCAGCGTCGCGAAGGAGGCGGCGACACCACCGAAGGTGGGGTCGGTGATGAGCGACAGGGTGAGGATCCCCGCCTCGTCGAGCTGCCCGAGCGCCTGGCTGGTCTTGGCCATCTGCATGAGGGACAGGACGCCCTCCTGCATGCGGGCGCCACCGGAGGCGGTCACGAGCAGCAGCGGGGTCCGTTCCCGCAGCGCGATCTCGGCTGCCTGGGTGATGGCCTCACCGACCGCGGCGCCGAGGCTGCCGCCCATGAACCGGAAATCCATGACAGCGACGACCACCGGGTTACCGTCGATGCGACCGCGGGCGCAGACGACCGCCTCGTCGAGCCCGGTGGCGGCGCGCGCCTCCCGAAGTCGCTCGACGTAGGGACGGCTGTCGACGAACCGCAGCGGATCGTTGTCGGACACGACCGCTTCCAACAGATGCACACTGTCGGGGTCCAGCAGCATCGTGAGCCGTTCATGAGCGGTCAGCGGGGCGTGCCAGCCGCATTCCGCGCAGACCCGCAGGGCGCGGGTGAACTTCTTTGCGTAGACGATCGCCCGGCAACCGCCACAGACCAGCCAGGACGGGCCGCGGGTCTGCGTGCCGTGCCGTTCGGACAGGGCCACACTCATGATCTCTCCCACCGATCGGGTTCGCCCGCGGTGTCACTCCGCGGCGGAGACGGGATGTACGTGGTGGCGCGCGCGGGCAGGCGCACGCCGGCAAGCCGCAGGTGGTTGACCCGGCTCGTGAACGCGGCGCCACGCATCATCTGCGCGGCGATGTCAGCCACCCGCCTGTTCGCAACCGAGGCCAGATAGGTCCCGGTGACCCAGCTGTTGAAGGCACCCATCGCCGGACCGCACCAGATCTGGTAGTCCGCGACCCGGCCTGTCTCGCCGGCGATGCTCCAGCCCGACGAAAGGCCGAGGTACCAGCGGAAGACCAGGGCCATCCGCCGCTTCGGGTTGTCGGCCGCGCGAGCGATCTGGTCCGGATCACGCTCGGTGAAGAAGCGCACCGTATCGGCCCAGACGTCCTCCAACGGCCGGAGGAAAATCTTGCGTTCCAGGGCGTCCCGCTCAGCGTCCACGATCGCCTCGATGCTCTCGTGCGCCCGATAGACCTCATACAGCCGCCTGGCCTTGGACGCGAACATGGTGCCGCGCTGCAGGACCTGCACCTCGACACCCATCTCGAACATGTCCGCGGACGGGGCCATCGCGCAGTCGGCGGTTCCGGCACCGGCCAGCAGCCGCTTTGTCGCCTCCGACTGGGATGCCTCGACCGATGCCTGGTTGATCGACCCCGTCACCACATAGGCCGCGCCGAGTGCGAACGCCGCCGCCGCCGCGGCCGGTGTGCCGATCCCACCGGCCGCACCGACCCGGACCGTGCGCCCGGACCCCAGCTCACGGCCGACGCGATCACGCAGAGCGATAATCTCGGGAAGGAGGACGGTCAGCGGACGGCGGTCGGTGTGTCCGCCGGAGTCGGCCTCCGCGGTGACGTCGTCAGCGATGGGTATCCCGCGCGCAAGGTCAGCCTGTTCCGCCGTGACCAGACCGG
This sequence comes from Protofrankia sp. Cas8, assembly GCF_963555845.1. Taxonomy (NCBI): domain Bacteria; kingdom Bacillati; phylum Actinomycetota; class Actinomycetes; order Frankiales; family Frankiaceae; genus Protofrankia; species Protofrankia sp. Cas8. The sequence continues at coordinate 8,511 of NZ_CAUVXI010000158.1, forward strand.
CCTCGACCAGCCCGCGGACCATCGACTCCGGCGCCGGACGCAGGAAGCGCTCGGCCACCTCGGCCCGGGAGATCTTGGCGACCAGCCGGTTGCCGACCTGGACCCGCCCAGCCCCGTCCCGGGTCAGCCCGGCCAGCCGATAGCGCACCACCTGTGGGGTGAGGTCGAGGAAGGCCGACGCCTCGACGCAACGCACCTGGTGGCGCAGGCACAGGTCGACCACGTCCCGCTCCATGGCCAGCTCGTTCGGGCTGTGGATGAGGTTGCACGCGAAGGGCAGCCCGGGCGCGTTGCGCCGGATCGTCGTCAACGCCTCGTCCACCCGGGCGTGGGGCACCCCAGCCGCGCCGAAGGACGCGAGAAACCCGTCCCGGGCCAACGCGGCGACCATCGCCGCCGAGGCGATCCCGTTCGCCATCGCACCGGCCATGTACGGATGGCGCACACCGTGGTCGCGCGGGAAATCCGGCGACCCCAGCCGGTCGGGCGCCAACGGCGGGACCGCCGCCAGCACCTGCGCACCGGCGCCGATCAGCCGCTCGTCGTTGACCGCGGCGATTCCGCTGGCATCCCGGATGACGAAACACGGCCGTTCGAGGGTGGTCAGCACCTCGTAGACGTCGGCCGCGTTGCGGGCCGGACCCGCGGCAGAACCGCCGCCCGCAGAACCGGCGCCCGCAGGGCCGACACCGGCAAAGGCCGGCGGACCGGCCGGCGTGGTCACCATGGCAGCGCCCCTTCCTCCCGCAGCTCAACGGCGATATCGGTCAGCTCATAAATACGCATGGTCGGCTTCCAGACACTCGCGTCCGCGATAACCCGTATCCGGCCCGGCTTACGCTCGACGGCCTTTATGTGGACCTCAAGGGTCGTCGCGGCATCCGTCGGCAGAATCTGCCCCCGGTACTTCCAGGTCATGGGCAATCCGACCGGCAACACGAACCCCGGCCGGACCAGGCCGTCGGCGTGACCGCCGTCGACCACCCATTCCTGCATCGCCGCAATCACCGCCTCCACACCGAGGGAGCCGGGAATGACCGGATCCCGGAAGAAGTGGCGTTCGAAGAACCAGTCCGCGGGATCGATCGCGCGGACCGCCCGCAGGTATCCCCGGCCGTACCGGCCACCGCCGTCGACCACGTCGACGTCGTCGACAAGCGCGAGATAGCCCTGCGAGCACAACGGCGCAGACCGGTCCGCTCGGCGGCCGGCAATATTGATCGTCCGGACCGCCGGACGGGGTTCCTGCTGCTCCAGCCATGTCGGGACGAGGCGGCCGGCATCCAGTCCGCTCTGGCGGGCGAGGGCCGCCGCACTGAAGTACCCGAACATCGACTCACCTTTGTAGACGGGCTCGCCGTCCACGGAGAACAGGTATCCGAAGTCCTGCAGGACCGATCCGGGCATGGGCGTCGTGGACAACAACGTCGAGTGCTGCCGCAGGGTCTTGTCCCGCAGATCGACCTCGCGCAGCAGCGTGGCGGTACCACCGAGATTGCGCAGGCTGTGGTCGCCCTCCAGCGCCGGCAGGGTCGCACCCAGGTAGTAACCGAGTATCAGCGCGGACTGCAGCGAGGTTTCCATGTACACGCAGTTCGGCATCGACGCGTTCGCCGATTCCTGGTAGTACCAGGCATCGGCCGGAGAGTCGTACTCGGTCTCATGGCTGGAGCCCGGGCGCGGATTCCCCCTTTCCCCGTCGACCGTGACGATCCGGTCGACCAGGCGCAGGCCACCGTCGGGTAGGCGGGTCGCCCGGGTGTCACGGTACCGGGCGAACTCCGGCCCCAGCGCCACATCCTGGTCACCCTTGGAGCAGTGGGCCATGTGGAGCTCGTTGAGCATCATCCGCTCGCCGAACCTGTTCTTGCGCCCGAGAAACACCGGGACGATCCCCCCGACGCCCGGCCCTACCGGGGCGCCGGGCTTCTCCCGGATGCCGAGCGTCACATCCCACAGCCGGGCAACGACCTCGCCCCCGGCCCGGATCTCGGCGTCGACGGACAGCCACGGACGCGGGACGAGATCGACGGCCGTGACCGCCAGCACGATCTCGTGCTCCGCGCTGGTCCCGGCGTCTTCTTCGAGGTCGACCCGGCACCGGTCCGGTTCGCCCCGCCCGTCCGGGCGACCGCGCACGAACGTGGCGTCGGCAAGGCAGAGGTGCAGGCCCAGGTACATCGCGAACACCTGGGCGGCCTGCGCGGTCGCCTCGGCCAGCAGCACTGCCCGCGCCGCCGCCGGCGCCGAACCGGCCCGGGCGGCCACGTCGGGCCGCAGCGTGGCACGCAGCTCGCCCCTGCCCCAGGCGCCGCCCCGCAGCGCGATGTCGTCCACCCGGCTCAGCAGGGGGTCACCGGCCGGCGCGAGTCGGATCGACGGGTTGGCGCCGTCCTGGTCATAGGCGGCACCGAACACCCCGGCGATCGACCCCTCGACCAGCCGGGCGAGATCAGCGCCGGCCAGCTGGGTACGGTCGCTGCGTGCGAGCGGCTTTAACGCCGCCTCGGCACTGACCGGTTCGCCCGCCACGACCGGATGGGCACCGTGCGCAACCGCGAGCGGCTGACCGTCCACGATCTCAAACCGCCCGACCACCACCGGCCGGGTCGCGACCACCGGCCGAGTCGCAACCGGCCCGGGCGCCACCGGTGGGATCTCGACATGACCGGTGGCCGGACCCGCCGGGCCCGCCTGGCCGGTGGCGCCGAACGCGGCGATCATGGCGCTCTGCAGGTTCGCCTGGGCCCGCAGGGCGCTGCGGTGCGCGGCCACGACCACGGCCCGCACCTCCCCGACGAGCGCCGTCGCCGATACCTGCCTCAGCGCCTCCGGCGGTGGGGAGAACAGCCTCCCACCGCCTTCGGCCGATACCTGCCCCGGTGCCTCCGCTACCGATCCCGGCACCGGGACCGGCACCGGGACCGGCGACGGCGGTGGGGAGTACAGCCAACGGGTGGGGTCGAAGGCCTCCCCGTCGAACTCCAGGCAGTCAAGGTCCCCGGCCTGATCCGCTGTCATCGCGTGCTCTCCGTCCACGTCATTGAGCCGGTCGGGCCATGCCTGCGGCGACCAGGGTGGACGCTCATGCCGTCTCCCCCGCCTGACGGGAACGCACGGCCTCGGCGAACTTCGCCGCCATGTCGGGAGTACCGATCATCGAAACATCGGTCAGGCGCTGCAGGACACGACCCTCGGGGTCGCACGCGGTCACCGTCACCGTCAGGGACGACGCTGTCGACCGGATGTCGTCCAGGACGACGATGAACCGATCCCCGTCAGGCAGCTGGGCGAAGTACTCGAACCGCCCCACCGCCAGCGGCAGGCAGGCCTGGCCCGTCAGCCACCTGCCCAGGACCGACGGTCCGTGCAGGAGGACATCGGCCAGAACCGGGCTGTGCAACGCGCCGGCGAACGCGCCGCCGGCCACGACCTGGTCAGCCAACCGGCATTCCAGCACGACCCGGTCATCACGGCGCTGGCGGATCCGCCGGATCCCCTGCAGGGACGGGCCGTGGAACAGGATGCCCTCGGTGTAGATCGCCAGTCCGTCCTCCGGACCAGACTGCGGCTCATGGACGATCGTCCCGCCCGCTCCAGCGACCCCGGGCGGTGCCGGGTCAACCTGCTCGGCCAGCACGAACGTACCGACGTAGTGCGAGACCGGCCGGCCGGTAGCGGCCACGCCGCGCACGCTCGCGCGCACCACGAGCCGACCGTCCACGGTTTCGGCCAGCGGTACCTCGACCTGGTACTCACGGCCCTGGGTCCCGTCGAACACGATGCCCTTGTGCACCTCGAAGCCGCGGACCTCGACCACCCGCAGCCCCGGATGCGCCCGTTCCAGCACGTTCACCAGCCAGCCGAGGCCGAACGTGGCCGGCAGGACGGGGAAGGCGTCGATGCGGTGATCCTGGAGCACCTCGGTGCCCTCGATCCCGATCAGGTCACGGCGGGCCGTGAAGCCCCGGGCCGGGCGCGGGCCGGACCCGGCGCTGAGCCCTTTCGGGGAACCGATCAGTACACAGGCGTCGTCGCTGTGGCCGGCGGTGAACTCCGCCACGAACATCCGTGCGCCGGCGTCGGGCGCGAGCAGCTCGACGCCGCGCGCACGGAATACCGCACGCAGGTCGGCCGCGACCATCCCGCCGTCCCACGCGCCCCAGTCGATGGCCGTGACGTGCCGGTCAGGGTGTTCGCGCTTGAGGCTGGCCGCGACCCGGCACAGGGCCTCGTTCGCGGCCGCGTAGTCGGCCTGACCGGCATTGCCGAACAGTCCCGCCACTGAGGTGAACAGGACGACATGGCCTACCGGCGCGTCCCCGAGCGCGTCGAGGACGTTGCGCAGGCCGGCGAGCTTCGGGGTGAAGACCCGGCGCACATCCTCGGCGGTCTTGGTCCGCAGCAGCCCGTCGGAGAGTGTGCCCGCGCCGTGCACCACGCCGGTCACCCGCTCGCGATGCTGCGACAACGCTGCCCGCACGGCTTCGGCGTCACCCACGTCCACCTGGATGTAGCTGGCCCCGGCCCCGGCCGCGGTCAGCGCGTCGAGCGTGGAACGGATCTCCCGTTGGGCCTCGACGCCGCGGAAGGCCGCCTCGACCTCCCGCGGCGTCGGCGGCTTGCCGCCGCCGGCTACCAGGGCCGCGATCGCGGCCGGCTTGAGATCACCGTCGGCCACGCCGGCGGCCCACGCCGGCTCGGCAGCCAGGGCGGTGCGCCCGAGTAGCAGGAAGGTCCCCTGACTGCTCGCACCGAGTGCCCGGATGCAGGTCGCGGTAACCCCACGCCCGCCGCCGGTCACCACGAAGACGTCGTCGCCGCCGACCGTGGCCGCACCGCTGGCGGAGGACCCGTCAGCAGGCGACACCGATGGCGATCCGGGGTGCCCGCCAACAGACCCGTAGGGTCCCGGGACGATGGTCCAGCGGCCACGCGAGCTGTCGACACCCACCTCGGTGATGTCCAGCGCCGCGTCCCGTATCTCGTCCAGGAGCACGGCGACGGCGTCGTCGACGGCGAGTCCCGGATGAATGTCCAGCGCGCGGCAGAAGATGGACGGCTCCTCGTGCGCGAGTGTCTTGACCACTCCGCCGACCCCGCCGACCAGCGCCTGGGCTGCCTGGCGTTCGCCACGGTGACCGAGGCCGCCGTCGATCCGGGTGACGGTCACAAAGGCGGCGCGGCTACCGGACCGGGCGCCGGCGGTAAGCGGTCCGCAGGCGTGCCGGGCCACCAGGACGGCGTCGGCGAGCTCGCGGACGCTGTGATCCCACACGTCGCTGCCCACCAGCGGGACGAGACAGAGATCGAGCCGGCCCGCCGCGTCCAGTGCCTCGGTGAGCCGCCGCTGCGCAGCCTCACTGTCCCAGGTGGACTCGGGCGCCTGCGCCCCGCCGGGAAGCGGGAGGTTCGCCCGTACCACCGTCCAACCGGCCTTTTCAAGCCCCAGCGCGAACGCTTCGCCCGCCTGGTCACCGCGATTGACAACAATGGCAACCGGATCGCTCGCATACGGCTGTTCGATCGTGTCGATCGCGGGCAACGGGACGAGTTCGACGGGAAACCGTGCCGCCGGCTCGGCAGACGGCTCCGACGCCACCGCGGGCTCCAGGATGGCCGCGGGCT
>NZ_CAUVXI010000159.1:0-11694 GCF_963555845.1 Protofrankia sp. Cas8
TCCAGGGATCCGTTCTGCAACATATTGGTCGCATCGGCCAGCGCTGCCTGAGACGACGTCAACGCCGGCGCCAGGAGGGCCACGAACATGACCATCAGGGCGAGCATCCCAAACGGCCTGACAGTTTGTCCGCCCCACCTGCGCCGCCACCGGCGACAGCCGCCGGCATCCTTAGCACTCGTCATTGAGGACCACCTTCTCCAGAATTTCTCTGTCGACGTCTCCAAAAGCAGCGGAGCTGCATCCGTTCCGATACACACCGAAAATTACGGTGCCGTTCCCCGCCAACTGAAACGAGTTGGCGACGACCGCAGGATGATCTCCGTTGGCCGCCTTCCGAGGACTCATGCCGAATGCTCGACAAGCACGAGGACTCATGCCGAATGCTCGACAAGCACATTGTCGACCGCTTCGGGCTCGACCACCGTCGTCGTGTCCGGTCGACGCGCCGGAGAGTTTTCAGCCCGATTCCTGTATACCAACCGGTCAATGAGTAGGAACCGCAGCGCGAACGCGACGACCAGGGTCAGGAGAGTTCCGGTGCCGGCACCGAGCCCCCACTTCTCCACAAAGAAGGCGAGCAGCGGCAACCGGAAGACCAGATCGCAGCTGTTGAGCAACATGAATGGGGCCATCCGGCGCCGCCAGGAGCCTTTTCGATCATGCCAGACAAGCAACTCGCAGCCAATAAAATTCCACACGTTTGCGATTTGCGTGGCCACGACGGCGGCAATGATGTAGTGCAACCCGGCGGCGGCGAGAACCGCGGTGGTGAGAATGTTCGGTATCAGACCCGTGGCTCCGACCAGCGCAAAGCGCGCCGCTCGCGGGACCCTGAGCCAGAACAGATGCCGGATAAAACGCAGCCCCTCGAATACAGAGGCGTTGGACTCACCCGCATGCCGTTCCGCAAAGGAGTACGGGACTTCCGCCACGGTGACCTTATCCGTACGAACGAGAAGCTCAAGCAGTATCTTGTAACCGCTGGGCTGAAGCTGGTCGAGGCGGAGCGCGTCGACCCGGACCAGAAAGAATCCGCTCATCACGTCGGTTACGCCCCGCAACCGACGGGGAAAAGCCAGCCGGGAAACGAGGTTGGCACCGGATGACACGAACCTACGCACACCGCTGGCCAGCCCCGCCGCGTCCCCGTCCCCGCGGTACCGGCTGGCGATGACCATGTCCGCCTGCTTGACAACCGCGGCGTCATACAACGTCTGCAGTGCCTCCGGCGGATGCTGGAGATCACCGTCCATCACGACCGCATAAGGAGAACGCGACAGGCGGAATCCGTCAACGACGGCACCACCGAGCCCTCCCCAGCGCAGGTCGGGTGAACGGTGGTACAGCCGCACCGTCACGTTGAAACCCTGCCTGACCGCCTCGATTGTCTGTGGGGTGCGGTCGGTGGAGTCGTCCACGAAGAGAACTTCGGCGTCCATACCCTCGAGCGCCGCGTCGACCCGGTTCAGGAGCGCGACGACGTTGGCGGCTTCGTTTCTCGTCGGCACGATCACCGTCAACTGTGGCCGTACTTTGGATTCCACCGCCGAACGTGGCCCGGCAGGTCCAGCAAGCACAGACTGCTGCGCAACCGGACCAGGCTCCAGCTCCCGCCGCGCGGCTGGAACGGCGCCGGCAACGATTCCAGCCGCCGGGACCAACGATTTCATTCTCCGGCTCACGCTACCCCCAGTTCCGGTTGTTCTCATACCGAGCTGGAAGGCATATTTCGACTACCCACCATCCGTTCGGCGCCACTGTCCGGTTACGCTGCCAAGTCATTTGAGCACCTTTCGGATCTCAACAGCGGTCGGGCCGGTACCGAAACGCGCGACTACCTGCGAGTGTTCGACCGCAGTGGCCATAATCGTCAGCCCGAGTGTAGAGATGTCCTGCCGCATGAATGGCGTGAGGACGACGTAGTCCAGGTCCTGCCAGCCTCCCGGTAGCTCGTCCTTTGCCGCAGTATCAAGATCTATTTTGTAATACCAGATCGTGCGCCAAGGCGAGGAGAAACCTGCGTGGTAGACGTCCTGCCACATCGTGTTATCCACGACTATCCGGCTGTCCCTTGGAATTGTGGGGCTCCGCAGATAGGCCACCGCGGCGGCATGCTCAACATTGTTGGACGCGGTGAAGGCTCGGGAGATCCCCGGCTGCCAGGCGAGTCCGAGCACCAGAATGCCAGCGGTCAGCGCCACGACCAGGCCGCCCTCACCGAACCACCGCACGGGCCTGGCGAAACGGTGGGCGAGCGACCAGGCCTGGTCGGCCATCCCGCCCACGCACAGTGCAAGAAAGGGCAACGCCACGATGATGAACATCTGTGGCAGATAACCCTTTCGCAACAGGGTGAACCCCAGCAGCACCACCACCAGCCCGATCGGCCGCAGCCGGCGGACGAGGAGCGCGAGGACGGCGGCGAGCGCGCCCAGAATGAGCAACCACTTGTCGAGGTGCAGCCAGCCGGACACCGTGGCGTGGGCTGACGCGGACGGATCGAACACCGAGCCCGAACCCGCCCGATCCATGAACTGGAAACTCATCGCGGCCTGCAGCGACACATGGATCGGGCCGGCGAACAGCTCACCTTTGAGGATGGCCATCAGCGGATAGACCAGACAGATGAGAATGAAACCCAACCAGAATCCCACGGAGGCGAAGGCCCTGGTCTTCTCAAAACTGGACTGCCAGCCTGCGAGCGCCACGGCCGGCAGAAGTATCGCGGTGGTCTCCTTGGTCAGCACAGTACCTGCCAGCAGGACCCCGGCCAGCACGTAGTGCCAGAGATGCCGGCGGGGAGTGCTGGCGAAGTAGAAGGCCGCGATGAGCCACGGAATCGCGAGGTTGTCCAGATAGACCTGGCGGAGGAATGTCACGGAGATTGGCGAGCAGATAAACAGGAGCACAGCAAGGACGGCGAAGGGCCGACGTATCCGCAGCCGACGCGCCAGCAGGTAGAGCAGCACGACGGCCACGTCTGCATAGAGAACCATAATGGCACGCCCGGCCGCAACGGTCAGCGGACCCCCATGGAAAATTGGGATCCAGGACAATGCGGCCAGTTGTATCCAGCCGAACGGCGGGTGGTCATACCAGTAGGTGTACGGTGACAGCGAGCCGTGTGCCCGCACCCATTCAGCCTGCGAGAGGTACGTTCCCTCGTCGTCCTGGACGGTCGGGTAACCGTGGAGGTTGACGAGTAAGGCGATAGTCATGATCGTGATGAGCGCGGCGATGATGGTCATGTCCGACCAACTCCACCGGGGCCGGATCGCCGCTGCCACAGGTGTTCGGACGGCGGTCACGACCGGTTGTGGTAATACTGCGGTCGTGGACACGTTCAGATCCTCCTGACTGCGTCGTCGGCGATTGCGGGTGTGCTCAGGTGGGCGCCGACGTGAGCTGTCTTCTCCCACTCGAAGTTTCCGGCGAAGAAACGGAAGGCCGATCGGACGGCCGCCCACGAGAGAACCAACTGGTAGGCAGGCGTGAAGAACACGAGGCGGGCGTAGTCACGTATCCGGATGCGAAAGTCGTAGTCCTGCCCGAACGCCCGGAGAGCGACGACCTCGAACCCGAGCATGCCAACCGTCGGGAGGGTCGGTAGAAACGATATCAGTGTAATGACCATGGAAAAGTCGCCGATGACGGCAGTCAGCAGAGCCACCGGGAGCACCAGCCCCGAGAACGCCTGGCTCATGGGCTGCAGGAGGGTGAATCGGGCCAGGTTTCGCGCCCGGCGCGTCGGCAGCCTTCGCCAGTCGCCCTTGTAGAGCACCTGGATGAAGCCGAGATTCCAGCGGGTCCGTTGCTTCACCAGGGCGTATATCGAGTCTGGCGTCTCCTCCCGGGTGACCAGACGGGGGTCGAAGGCAACACTGATCTTGCGGCCGAGTGCGGACAGGCGAACGCCGAGGTCGCAGTCCTCAGCGAGGCAGTCGCCGTCCCATCCGTTTACTTCGTTGAGGAGTGCCCTACGGACGAAGACGGTATTTCCACCGAGCGGGATGAACTGCTTCTGGGCATGCATGTGCAGCCGCGAGCGAAACCAGAAGTAGTACTCCAGGCAGTTACGGAGCGAGTACCAGCTGGATTGAAAATTGATGAGTTGGACCGCGCCCTGAACGACATCGGCATCATTCGCCTGGAAGACTTCATCAACATGGACGAGCAGTTCGGCGGCCGCCAGGGACTCCGCGTCGAAGACTCCTACAATGTCTCCGGTACAGTCGGCCAAGGCGGTGTTCAGCTGGCGTGGTTTGTTCTTGACCTCCGAGTCGTTGATTGAGATCTTCAGGCCCGGATAGGTACCTGCGATCTTCTGGGCCACCGCCACGGTCGAGGGATCATCGTGGCCGACGGCCAGAACGATCTCTACTCGTGGGTGTGTCTGATCAACGAGACGAGCGATTGTCGCTCGAAGGACCGACTCGTTCTCGTGGCGGGCGGGAACGATGATCGAAAAACTGTGGGCGGGTTCGCGGATGGCCGGCAGGTAGAAGGTTTGCTGGTAGGTCTCGGGCGTGCGCCACGCGTAGAGCATCCACCACAGATTGGCGCCGGACGTCGCGAACAGCGTGAGAGCGATGACAACGATTGCTGCCGAGACAAGGGCAGACAGCAAGATCGTTCCTTTCACATTGCGGGCATCAACTACAACCCGTGATCGGGTGGTGAGCTACCGGACTTCGTGGTGGATGGTTCGACTGCGAGGTGTTAGCAGATAGAAGATCCCGGACCAGTTCCCAGTTCAGGCCGGCCCGCGGCGACTTCCGCCACGGGTGTGTTCACAGGCCACTTGTGCAAGCGTTCCTCGTGCTTCGGAGCTCCTCCGCAACAGACCACACGTACATGTTCGGCGAACGTGAGGTATGTACGAGGGGACGCCGACTACATTCGGTTTTCAAGCAGAAGGGGAATATCATGTGAATAGTTGGCGACGGTTGCGTTCGCGAGATATCCCACACGTGCTGTACCGTCCGGACTGAAGGCGGTCACCTGAGACACGTGCTCCACCGTCCAGCTCCCGTCAGGTGCCTGCTCAGGGCGGATGGTCGGGAGCCCGAGAGCAGTGGCGTAGCCTGCGATGTCCGTCCAATTCCCGGTGAGACCGATGAAGGAGGCATCGAACTGGTTGAGCCATTGGCGGATGATCTGGGGTGAGTCACGGTCAGGATCTGTCGTGACGAAGACCAAAGTGGTCCTTGCTCGAACGGCCGGAGTCTGTTGGTTGAGAGCCGCGGCGATATCGGCTACCGTTGTCGGACAGACGTCCGGACAGTGGGTGTAGCCGAAGAACACGAACGTCAGCCTGCCCGCGGTTTCCGACCGCACATCGAATGGAGATCCGTTCGTGTCGATGAGGTGAGTGGTCGGCGCGACGACCGCAGGAGTCAGCGGACGGCCCGCGAGGGACACGGTTGCGCGTGCCTGCGGCCCGGCCGTGGCTGTTGATCCAGATGATGACCCGCATGCCGAAGCAGCCAGAACCATTGCAGCGCCGGCGATCGCGACGTTCACGCGACGCATGGATACGCGGTCACGCCGCCACGAGCCGACCTTGTCGCCATGTAGCCAACCCCCAAGAACGGCCACTTCCAGGTCATCCCCCCACGCGCTCCCCACTCCATCGGTCGACGAATCGGCTCCTGGTTACGTACTGTCGATCGATGTAGTACGTTCTGCAAATGCGTTCCATGTGACCTACCGGAGTCCGGCCCCCACCGGTCGCCGAAAGATCTTCACGCCAAACCCAAGTTGAATGGTGCATGTCGTGACGTCCCCCCGGAAAAAGCGGTCCGCGGCCGATGCTAGCAGGAGCCACGGCCTTTGTCTCTGGACAGCTAAATCAACGCATCCACTGCCGCTCGACCCGGGCGACGCCGTTTGAGCGGCAAAGAAACAGCGTTTCGTGGGCCACCCAGGTCGACCCGCAGTCGCGTTCGACGGTTCTTGCCAGCGGATTCTGCCGGATCATGACCACATCCGAGGAAGATCCTGCGTGGCCACGCGGTAGACATTCACCAGGATGTAGCCAGGTGATTGCAGTAAATCGCCGTGTTGATGAATTAGTGGCTGACGATCGAGATTCTCATGTGGAAGTTGCCGACTGCAGGACGGATTGATGACCAAGGGTAATGAGTGATGGGCTCGAGCCTGGCACGCCTACAGCCGCATCGAACATCTATTTATCATTACTCTGGGAGTAGCTTCGATTACCTTTAGCCACCCACTACACCTTTGCCACGCTCGTTGAGACCTCGGTCACTTCGCTCCGGCCGCGAAGCGATGGACGCCTACGGTTCCAGCGCGAGAACATCTGGAAGATCAGCAAAGCGTGCCTTGGAATCATGACTGATAATGATCCGTCCAGTCTCGGCCGCATGGGCCGCGATGATCAGATCGTGGGCGCCGCGATGGCGTCCGATCCGCCGCGAGGCCGCAATGAGGCGCGCATGATAAACGGCCGTGCTCTCTGTGTAGTCGAGTACGTCCAGCACGGACGTCATGGCGGACAACGATCGTGAACGATCGGCGGCTCTGACTACGGTGTCGGCGAGCTCGATCCCGACGCGGTATTCAGCGATCGACACGGCCGCGACTGCGAGTTCGTCATCGTCCAGGGCGGACCGATCAATAGCTCCTCTTTCGTAGGCAATCAGGATGTTGGTGTCGAGGATCAGGCGGCGGCCCATGGGTCACCCTCGTCCGCCCTCAGGTAACCGACCGCCGCCGCGACGCTCTGCTCGAAGGCGTCGTCCGGCGGCCTGATGCCGACGAGCGCAGCTCGAAGATCAGCGCCAGTCTTTCGACGCGCCGGCCCAATCTCCGCAACAGGATGATTACCACGTGTAATAATGATGGTTTCACCGGCCTCGATCGCGTCAAGCAGGTCCGAGAACCTCCGAGACGCCTCGGTCGCCGTGATGGTTCGCATGGTCTCCATGCTATCTGAAAATCAGATGCTTCTGTCGCCCCGTACGCGCCGGGCGGTCTCGTCGAGCCGCCGGAGGCACCTGTGGCCTGCGCCGAGGCGATTGCGCCCTCGCCGGAGCCCACCCGGGCGTGTCAAGATAGGCGATATGGCGACAGAGCGGTTCGAAGTGCAGCGGGAGATCGCGGCGGCGGCAGCGAAGATCTTCGCACTGCTGTGCGACCCCAACGGGCATGTGGCAATCGACAGCTCCGGGATGCTCCAGTCCGCGGACGGCGACCATGTGCGGCAGGTGGGCGACGAGTTCGTCGTGCACATGGATCGAGAGTCGCTCAATGACTACCCGATAGGCAAGTACGACGTCACGGTGATCATCACCCGGTTCGAGCAGGACGCCCTCATCGAGTGGACCGTCTCCGGGGTGGTTGAGCCTCCGATCAGACACCTCTATGGGTATCGGCTCGAGGCCGGCGCGACCGGGACCCTGGTGACGTCATACTACGATTGGAGCCAGATCGGGGAGCAGTACCGCGACACGGGCATCCTCCCAGTCATCCCCGAAGCCGCCCTGCGCGCGACCCTCGGCATCCTTGCGAGGACCGTGAAGTAGAGATGTCTCGGCCTTTGCGGCGGGTTTCGAGCGCCCCGCCCAGCCAGGGTGACGACGAGTTGTCAGGCGGTGGGCTGGCGCACCGCCTGCGGGTCGAACGCCCGCACCAGCAGCTCCTCACGCAACGCCAGCAGCACCACCGACGCCCCCCACGACAGCCACTGCGGTCTGGATGAGCTGCGTGGATCTGTGCCCTCACATCAGCGCCCCGACGATCGTTTTAGTGTTGTGCTCTTCCATCTGCAGGTACGTCGCGCCGGCCGAGCCCTGCGGGCCGAGCGTGTCACCGTAGAGGGCATCCTCCCCCGCCACTATCTTCACGCCAGCTTCCCGGCCGATCGTCTCGGCCGTGTTCGGCGGCAGCGACGACTCAGAGAAAATCGCTTTGGCGCCGGTCTTCTTGATCTCGCTGACGAGATTGTCGGCATCCCGGCCGGACAGTTCCGCTGACGTGTCGAAACCTGGAATGATCGACCCGACAAAGGTCAGCTGATACCGGTCGACGTAATAGCCGAAGGCGTCGTGGTTGGTCACGAGTTTGCGGTTTGCGGGAGGCAGCGAGTTGATCTGCCGTGCGATGTCCGCGTCGAGTGCGTCGAGTTTGATGGTGTATGCGGCCAGGTTCTCCTCATAGGTGTCCGCCCCGAAAGGATCCCTGGCGGTGAACCCAGCCTGAATGTTGGCAGCCATGATCTTGACGTTCAGCGGATTGTGCCAGATGTGAGGATCAAGTCCGCTAAAGCCTTCGTCTACGCCGTTGTCACCACGAATCTTCACGCCCGCGCTGGCCTCCACCCGGGTGCCCTTGAAATTCGCGGACGAAATCGCGCTGTTGAGCCACTTCTCCAGACCCACACCGTTGGCCACGAGAACGTTCGCCTCGCCGATCGCCTTGACATCCGCCGGCGACGGTTCGTAGTCGTGTGGGTCGACACTGGGCTTGAGGATCTGGGTCACCTGCACCCGGTCGCCGCCGATGACGCGAGCGAAATCGGCGACCTGGGTGGTGGTCGCAACCACCTTGAGCTTTCCGGCCGCCGTGGCCGTCGGCGTCGCGGTCGCCGGCCCGGCACCGCCACCGCCCGGACCACAGGTGGCGAGCAGCGCAACACCGACTGCGAGGCCGAGCACACCGGAGGCGAGACGAGCCCGTGTCACACGCAAGGGAAACTTCAACATGAAGGCGACGATAGCCGTAATGGAAACGGTTCCCGACAGGGAAACGGTCGCGCCAGGGGAAACAGTGCGATCACGAGCAAAGACGGTGCTAGCCGCCATGCCCACCACGGCCAAGCACAACCCGGCCGGCGTTGCTTCCGCTTGAGATGACGGCTACGACCAGTCAGGCGCTGCTCTAAGCACCGTCTTCCACCTCGGACTTGCCAGTACCGTCGGACTGGCTGGGGCTGTCGACCAACCCGCTGAACGCGCCGAGCCCCCCGAACGCCCTCGTCAGGTCGCTGGGAATGATCCAGACCTTGTTCGCGTCACCCGCCGCCAGGCGCGGCAGGGTCTGCAGGTACTGATAAGCAAGGAGCTTGCGGTCCGCGTTGCCCTCATGGATCGCCTGGAACACCGTGGCAATGGCCTGGGCCTCACCCTGGGCAGAAAGAATCTTCGCTTCCCGCTCGCCCTGGGCTCGCAGGATCGCAGCCTGTTTTGCACCCTCGGCCCGCAGAATCTCGCTCTGCTTGACGCCCTCGGCAGACAGAATTGCCGCCCGTCGGTCCCGCTCGGCACGCATCTGCTTTTCCATCGAGTCCTGGATCGACGGTGGCGGCTCAATTGCCTTGATTTCCACCCGGTTCACCCGGATGCCCCACTTACCGGTCGCCTCGTCGAGGACACCCCGCAATCGGGTGTTGATCTCATCGCGGGACGTCAGCGTCTGCTCCAGGTTAAGGCTGCCAATCACGTTACGCAATGTGGTGACCGTGAGCTGCTCGATCGCGCGGATCACATCAGCGATCTCGTAGGTGGCCGCCCGCGGGTCGGTGACCTGGAAAAAGATGACGGTGTCAATGCTGACGACAAGGTTATCCTCGGTGATTACCGGTTGCGGCGGAAACGTTACCACCTGTTCTCGCAGGTCAACGCGTTCCCTGATCCGGTCCACCGCGGGGATGACGATGGCGAGGCCTGGGCCGAGGGTCCGGTGGTAGCGGCCAAGGCGCTCGACCACGACCGCGCGGGCCTGCGGTACCACCCGGACGGCTCGGGCGAGGAACACGACCAGTACGATCACGACCACAGCGGCCACGATCAGCCCGGCCATCAGAACGGCCCCGCTGTCATGCCTGAGTACCTCACGGCATCCTCATCGCATCAGCGCCTCCGGTCGTCACTACGTCCACAATTCGGCGGGGTGGACGACTGCGGTCGCGCCGTCGATGCGCAGCACGCGGACGCTGGTGCCCGGTTCGAGTGTCTGGCCGGCCATCGTCACGCGTGCCGACCACACCTCACCGCCGATCTTGACCCGACCGTCAGCGCCGTCGACGGACTCCAGAACGACGCCGACCTTACCGATCAGCGCATCTATACCCGTCGCGACAGCGGGCGACTGGGTCAGGTGGCGGCGCGCGACGGGCCGCAGCCCGAGCAGCAGCGCGACGGAGGTAGCGGCGAACGCCGCGAGCTGGGCGAGAGGACCGCCCCCGACGCCCGCCACGATCGCTGCGACGAGCGCCGCGATCGCCGTCATCCCGAGGATCAGGGCCAGCGTCAGCATCTCACCGACCCCGAGGACTCCGGCGATCACCAACCACCAGAGCCACGCTGACATGCCATCATCGTAGGCACTGTGGGACCTGCTGTGAACACGAAAACGTCGCGACGGAGGTCCGGTCTCACTGGGTACGTCGAACCGACCGGGCCACTGTGCGTGGCCCGGCCAGCGACGTGTCAGGACGGGTTGAGAACGTTGACCGTCTTGCCGTCGAAGAGGGGGACGCGCTTGCCGTCCTTGACCTCCGAGAACTGCACATCGGTCGAGAAGATCCGGTTGTCCGGCGAAATGAGCGGAACAGGCTTCGCAAAGTTGACCTTGGCGAGCGGCGGGTAGTCGATATCACCAGCCGTATTGAGTGCCTGAGCCAGGTTCTCGCCGTCGATCGTGGTCAGCTTGGCGGCGAGCTCGGCTACCAGGTGGGTGGCCCCCCATATGACCAGACCCTCGTCGGTCAGCTCCTTCTCGGCCGTACCGTAGGCGACGGACTCGTCATGGAACTTCTTCACCGCGGCGACGGTGGTATCGGTCACCGCCGGGTTCTGGGCGACGAGGACCATGCCGGTGGCAGCCGCGCCCAGTCGGTCGATTCGCTGCTGGCTGACCTGTCCCGATCCATAGGCCACGGTCGCGTTGTTGCCGGCCTGACGCATCGCCTGCGTCAGTCGCTCAAAGGAGGCACCACCGAGCACGGCCTCGACGCAGTCGGCGCTACTGATGTTGGCTGCGTAGGTCGTGAAGTCGGTGGCGGTCGGCGGGATGAAGACGCTCTTGGGAGCCGGCAGGTTGTACGGCTTGAGACCGACGTCGAACAGCGAGGCCGAGTTGCGGCCGGCCGCGATGTCGACAACAGCGACCCCCGGGGTCTTCTTACCGAGCTTGCCGCAGGCGGTTCCACCACCGGCAACCTCGATGACACCGGAGAGGAACGGGTACGAGTACGGGCTCTTCAGCTCGCTTGCGCTGTTCGGGGTCGCACCGACTACCGGGATCTTCGCCTTCTCCAGGATCGGCATGTAGCGGTCACCGTTCGGGGAGACTCCGGTTGCGAACAGGTATTTTCCGCTGACCGCCTGGGTCGCGCAGTCGGCGGCCTTGTTCGGATCGAACTGATCGTCACAGATGGTGACTTCAAAGGGTCGCCCCTTGACGCCACCCGCCTTGTTGATCGCGGCCACGGCCGCCTTCGCCGCGGGCGGGATGTCGGTGAACGCCTCCGACGGCCCGGACAGCGGGACGATGACCATCAGCTTGATCGGTTCGCCGGTCGGCTGACTGCCCGTGGCGGTAACGACTGCCTTGGGCGTGTCTCCGGTCGAGCTGCTCCCACATGCAACCAGCGTGAGTGCGAGCACACCCGCCAAGCCCATGGTCATTGATAACTTTGTGCGCACAGTATATCTCCCCCTTGTAACA
>NZ_CAUVXI010000159.1:11731-13252 GCF_963555845.1 Protofrankia sp. Cas8
TTGTAACAGAATTGATCAAAAACGCGAATGTGCGGCATCGGTTCACTCGCACCGTCACCGCCCGGACGCTTCCGGGCGACTTTCCGGTGCCGCAGCCAGCCGGTGCGGTTGCACGACATCTACGAGCTCCGGGCCCCCTCGCCCTCACAGTGACCTTAAGCGGACAATGATTGAGCCAAATGTGATGTCTCCGGGGGTGGCCGTCAAGCCCTGCGGCCCAACCAACGCTCCGCAGCCCTCTCGTAACACACCCTCGGCCCCACATCGCGCGAATGCAGGGATACGGGACCGGGTATGGTGACCAGGGTGGCCGGTCAGGGAGGCGCGCCGCTATCCCGCAAGACTCGGCGGAAGCTCAAGCATCCGGATGGCGTTCGTTCGGACTATTCGCTCGACATCAGCGGCCGGGATGTCCTTCATCGCCTGCTCGGCATACGCGCGGGTGTTCGGCCAGGTGGTGTCCTGGTGCGGGTAGTCGCTTTCGAAGGTGATCTGGTCGACACCGATTGCATGGCGGCTGGCGAGCCCGAAGTCGTCCTCGAAAAAACAGCCGTACACCCGGCCGGCCACATAGCTGCTGGGCGGTTCGGTTATTTCCGGTGGCAGGCCGGAGGCCGCGTTACCCATGCGCCAGACCCGGTCGACGCGTCCGCCGAGGTGGTAAGAAACTGCGATGACGACCCGATATGCATGCACACCACCGTCGCAGTCTCCTCGCACGCCCGCAGCAGCGGATCCCACGGCCGCCGGGCGTCGTGCAGACTGGGCAGGCCGAGCTTCGCCGGCAGCTCACTGAAAGCGACGGCACGCACACCTCGGGCGGCGTTGCGGCGCACCTCGGCCGCGGCGAGCTCAATATCCCACAACGGAATCAGACAGAGCGGGATGAGCCTGCCGCCGCTGTCACCGCACCACTCCTCGACCATCCAGTTGTTGTAGGCGTGAACGCATGCCAACGCGAGTTCCTTGTCCTTCGCCTCGTAAAAGGTCTGACCGCAGAACCTGGGGAAGGTCGGAAAACACAATGACCGTTCGACGTTGTTGACATCCATGTCGGCCAGGCGCGCCCCGGGGTCGTAGAAACCCGGCCGCATCTGGTCGTATCCGACCGGCTCCTTACCGATCTCCGCCGGCTTCCGGCCCGCGGAAGCCATCCCCACGACCACGGCATACCGGAGGTCCTCGTACACCCACCAGTCGGTCTCCGGGCCGCTGGCAGCCATCCGGAACGGCCATCCGGAACGGCCATCCGTCCGCCGGCACCATCTCGTACGGTGCGCGCACGACGCGCGGGCCGGCCTCCCGGTATCTGCCGGGCAGCCACTCGTGCCACAGGTGCGGCGGCTCAATCACGTGGTCGTCCACGGAAATGATCGGCGGAATTTCCGCTGTCATCGAACCTCCGCTGCGGTTTCATGGGTGGCCGCTTGGTGACCGACGGCTTCGTTACCGGCACCGCCGGCCCCGGTGGCGGACGGAGGGCTCACCCTGACACCCAGAACTAAGAGCGTGTCTGAGAAC
>NZ_CAUVXI010000160.1:0-13163 GCF_963555845.1 Protofrankia sp. Cas8
GGGGCAGGTATGACCAGGGGATCCCGGTCCGGGTCACGTACTGGATCGCGTTGACGATCTCTCGGAGGTCGTGGATCGGCTGCTTGATGCCCAGGCCGCGATGGCTGGCCCGCCAGGCGGTCAGGACCGGTTCGATCAGTGCCCAGCGGTCGTCGGAGAGGTCGGAACGGTAGGTGGGTCGAGGCTGCATACCGCGGGCCTACCGGCAACTCCAGATCCTTAAAGGTGTACCCGGCCCATCATCATCCAGACTTATCGGATGAGTCACCACCAACACGAACAAGACGCCCTCTGAGCGGGGGGCCGCCCGCAAGGGCGGTCCCTACCGCGATCGGGCCATCGACGGTCGTACTCGGCTCCACCGGACACGGTCATACCTGACCCGCCCCGATGGAGTCAAAGATCGTTATCCATGACGTTAAGTAACATCAGCGCGGGGGTGAGGCACTCCGCGGCGTTTTTGGGCGCGTCCGCTCATGCCGATGAGCGGCTGCTACGAGGGCTGGTTCACGTCTTGGCATTCGTCACGGTACGCAACAGGCGTCAACAGCCGTCTGACCATGCTCGTAGGTTCGAGATCATGCGAGCTGTAGCATGCTGCAAGACGGATCAGGCGAGCGGGGGCACGTGTGACCGAGGTTTCATGGGACTTCTTCATCTCCTACACGGAGTCCGATAGGGCATGGGCGGAGTGGGTCGCCTGGCAGCTTGAAGTAGCCGGCTACCGCGTACTCGTCCAAGCCTGGGACTTCGTTCCCGGCGCAAGCTGGATGACGTCGATGCAGGCCGGTATCACGGAGGCGCGGCAAACCATCGCCCTCCTGTCCCACGCCTATCTTCGGTCCGTATACGGTCAGGCCGAGTGGCAGGCAGCCGCTAGAGCGGACCCGCTCGGGCTCGCCAGAAAGCTGATACCCATCAGGATCGAGGACTGTCCGCGGCCAGGGCTGCTCGGCCAGATCGTTAGCATCGACATGTTCGGCGTCACCGCAACAGCTGCGTCGCGCCTGCTGCAAGAGCACATCCGATACGCCATCAGTGGCCGAGCCAAGCCAACGGCCGAGCCGCAGTTTCCGTTCCCCCAGATGCCTGGAGATGCCACTCCGCCGGTCAAGCCCCAGGATCCGGTCGGGCCCGTCTTCCCGCCACTACACGCAGACCGACGCCCGCCTGTCCGGGAGGTCGGTGAGGTGTTTCAGCCAACCGGAACACCAGAGGTTACCTTCGTGCAGCAGCAGCACTTCCTGCCCTTCAAGATGACGTTGCGTCAGCCTGGGCTTAGCATCGTTCTCGAAGGTCCCTCAGGTCTCGGCAAGACGTCCCTGTTGATGCATGCCATGGAGCAGGACAAGGCCCGTTTCGGCGAGCCGACGGTCTACAGCGCCCGGGTTCCACGGGACGTAGAGAAGATCGACAAGCTGGTCATCGACGGCCATGACGGGGTCATCGCGATAGACGATCACCACCGGCTATCCATCGAGCAGCAAGGCCGCGTCGTCGACTACCTCAAGCGCCTCGCGGACAGTGGCGCCCGCTCAAGGAAGATCGTAGTCGTCGGTATTCCGGAGACGGCGCGCTCGCTCGTGAAGATCAGCCCAGATATTGCCAACCGTATTAGGATCTTCCGACCCAAGGCGGCGTCCGAGAATGAGCTGCTGGCGTTGGTGGAACTCGGCGAGAAGGCGCTCAACATCCAATTCGAGGACAAGCTCTCGATCGTGAGGGCATCGAGCGGAAGTCTGATCATCGCCCAAGCGTTGTGTTGGCACTTGGTGACGATGGCCCGCATTGAGGAGACGGCGCGCAGCCTCAAGACGGTACGCACCGATATTCGGAGCGCCCTAGAGCTAGTTTCGGAGGAGCTGCGAATAAAATATCACGAGCTCGTGGAGGAATTCGCCGCGCTGGACGATTCGGACGAAACTATCTGCATCGAGCTTCTGATAGGACTGGCGAAAAACGCGGACGGCGTTCTATACCTGGACGAGTACCGGAAGCAGAACCCCAAACTGTCACGTGCGGTGGACCGCCTCTTCATGCAGGGGATCGGTGCCGGCCTGGCGGGAAACCCGTTGATATCCGGAAACCTATTCTATGACGTACAACGAAGGCGTCTGATCGCCGACGATCCGCAGTTCATTTTCTATATTCGGCAGCTCAAGCGGGAACGTCTCCTGCGGGGAGCAGGCAAACGCTCACCGACATCCAGAAGAAAAGTCTTCATTTGCTACAGTCACCAGGACGAGTTCTGGCTCAACCGACTGCTGGTCCATCTTAGCCCGCTGGAACGCGACGGCCGCTTGGACGTGTGGTCAGATAAACGCATCCGGATCGGCGACGCTTGGCGGAGCGAGATCGACATGGCGCTCGATTCCGCGGCGTCTGCGATTCTACTTATCAGCGCCGACTTTCTGGCCTCGAGTTTCATCCGAGACGTGGAGCTGCCGAAGCTGCTCGCGGCAGCCGACAACAGAGGCTGCCGGATAGTACCGATCTTGGTCGCAGCCAGCGCTTTTCATCAGACGCCGGCCATCGCGAGGTTCCAGCACCCGAACCCCAGAAGCCGGACCCTCGCTGCGGTTACCCGCGAGGAGGCGGAGCAGGTGCTCGCCGAAGTCGCCCGTCTCATCGAGCCTCAGTGACGATCCCGTTTGTCACTGTGCGTCGCGGCGCCAGGTGAGGGTGATCGTGCCGTCGTCCGTGTCACGCCATTGGCGCGCGAGGGTGCGGAGGCGGGTGTGGATCGCGTCAATGCGCTCAGGTGTGGCGGTGTTCGGTAGCTGGAATCCGAGCCGGTGCGCAGTGTCGCGCGGGTCGGGTGCGGTGAGGGAGTCCGGGTCGAGCCGCGCGACGATGATCTTCCCGGGTTGCTCCAGATGAGGCTGGGGGCCGAGGAGAGCGACGGCTTCCTCGGCTCGCATGAGGCCGGTGAAGTCGGCGCCGGGCTGCTCGGTGAGGGGCACGCGGTCGCGGGTAATGACGGCTTGGCTGTCAACCATGACCACGTCGGCGCCTTGATCGATGAGGCCCCAGAAGCCGTCGGTCAGGCCGAGTTCCACCTCCACGATCAGGTGGACGAGGTCGTGCGGCAGGACGTCGCCGTAGCTGGGGAACTCCCAGCGGGTCGTCGAGGCGTCGCTGCGGGTGACGTGCACCCGGTCCAGTTGTCCGCGGCGCCGGGTGAACGAGACGGTTAACGCGCTGGTCATCGTCGGCTCACCGGGCGAGCCGGCGGGCCCGCATCGGGTCGCACGCGAGACTCGGCCGGGTCGATAGCCTCACCGGCGCCGGTCCCATGTCGTGTCGGCTGCTCAAGGACCTCGTGCAGACGGGCAGCGAACCCGGCAGGGCGCAGGATGAAACCGGAGTGGCCGCCGGGGAACTTCACCAGCGGCTGGCCCAACTCCGCAGCCAGGGCGTGGGCGCACCGGTGGGCGAAACCGGTCGTCGAGGTGGCGCCGGCCGCGGGAACGATCCGGTCCGCCGCGGCATGCAGGCCTGGCCAGTCCAGACGGTAGCGCCGCACGGCGGGAGCGTCATGGGTCAGGAAGAAGGTGAGGTTGGCGATCCGTTCTGGCTTGGGCTGCGGCGGCGCGACGTCGGCCTCCCGGTCGGTGATGTCGACCCCGGCGAGGGCAAGGAACTGCCGCATCGCCGCGGCCATCCCCTCGCTGCGGTACAACCGTTCGATCTCCTCCTGGCCGCTGGCCGCCTGCTCCCGGTCACGCTCCGGTAGCAGTTCGGTGGCCGGCGGTTCGTGCGCGACGAGCAGCCGCACCCGCTGTGGGTGACGGCAGATCAGGTCCAGCCCGACCAGGGCCCCGAGGCTGACACCGAACACCAGCGCCGGGCTGTCGGTGACCGCCGCGAGCACCCGGGCAGCGTCGTCGCTGTGCGTCGCCACATCGACAGCGGTGTTCTGATCGTGCAGCGGGCTGCGCGTCAGCCCCCGCCGGTCGTAGCCGACCACCGTGTACCGGCCGGCCAGCCGCTCGGCGAGCGCGTCGGTAGCGTCGGCGTCCCCGTCACCGCCCGGCAACATCAGCAGCACTGGCCCGTCCCCTCGGACCTTGAAATAGAGCGTGGCTCCCGGCACAGCCAGCAGCCCTACCCGTGGCGCGTCCTGCACGATCCGCCTCCCCAAACCAGATAAGAAACCCAGGTATCTTACGTAAGGGTAGGCTAGCCGACCGCGATAGGGAACTCAAGTATCTTGTGAGCATGTCATCCGACAGATGGGCGCCCGCGACGAGTTCCGGTGACGGCCGGTCGGCACCGCGGTCCCGACGGCGGGGGGACGCCCTGGACCAGGCCATCCTGGACGCCGCCTGGGACGAACTCGCCGCGGTCGGCTCCACCGCGCTCACCGTCGCCGCGGTTGCCGCGCGGGCGGGAACCAGCAAAGCGGTGCTCTACCGCCGATGGCCTACCCGCACCGACCTGCTCGCCGCCGCCGTCAGCAGACGAGTCGTCGACCTGGCCCGCCCACCCGTCGACACCGGCACTCTGCGCACTGACGTCATCGCCGTCCTGACCACGATGAACCAGCGGGCCCACGCCGCCCAGGCCGTCCCCGACATCGACGACGAACTCGCCACCCACCTGCGACGGCAAGCTCACGCGGCCGGCGCCGACCAGATGAACCTCGTCCTCGAACGGGCCCGCAGACGCGGCGAAATCGACCCCGACAACATTCCGGCCCGCCTCGCACGCCTTCCCGTCGATCTGCTTCACACCGAGCTGTCGCTCCAGCCATCGCCTGCTCCTTACGACCTGATCGTCGAGATCGTCGACGAACTCTTCCTTCCGCTGGCGTTCCTGCGAGCCTCGCCGCGCCCAGCTCACGACAACACGCCCTGCTCTTAAACGCTGCAGCTGAAGTGGCCAGATACACCCCAGTGGCCATCCACTGGCCAACTAGCCCAGCCAGTGGCCAAGCTCGCGCGATCCCTACAGTTGGCCGGACGCCGCGAGGCACGGCTGAGAGATCATCGCGCACCTTCCCCTTTTAGGAGAGGATCAGGCACTGAACGACTCGGCTTCCCCGAACCCTTGGGAGCGCGGCTATGGGTTCTCGCCGCCGTCAGCGTCTCCACAGCGCTATCCGCATTGTTGCCACCGCAACCGTCCTACTGGGTGGCGCCGCCCCCATGGACACCGGCGCCATTCTCGGCAAACGCTGGAGCAGGCGGGGTTGGCCAGTTGGTTGATCTCCTCGCAGGCATCGTGGTTGGACTGCTCGTCGCGGTCGTCCTCGCCGCCAATTTCGACGCGGCCCTTCCCCGGTTCTCGCGTCGGTACGACCGCACACATCAGCCTGCTCACCGTATCCCTGACTCAGAGGATCCCAGACCGGACCACTCCCCGACCCCTGGCACCGAGAGTGACCCTGTGAGGCAGGTGGGATGACCAACCCGACCGCACTCATCTGCCGCGTGTGGTGCGTTCGTCGGTTCGTACCAGGTGGGTCCGTCGGCTACCTCGTCGCCGTTGGTGAGAAGGCGCGGTTAACGCTTCCGTCCGTAGAGGAAGTACGCCGCCGGTGCCAGCCCGAAGGAGTTGATCAGGGTGACCGTCGGGATCCACGCCCACTTGGATCCTCGGATCTGGCCGGCTGGCCGGCGCCAGATGTCGACGAGCGCGGCCGTCTTGAGCGCGCCCTCCGCGGCGGCCGCCAACACGATCGCTCGCTGGGTGCGCTTACTCAGGTCGCTCCACCTGCGCTTAGCTGGCCGTTTGACGGTGGTCGGATGGACGGCGGTATTTGCGCTCAGGTCCTCGACTGCCGTGAGAGCGCGTTAGCGCTTGGTGAGCCGTTCGAGGGAGATGACGGGCCGTGTATGCATGAGTGTCCCGGACGGAACCGTCGCCTTACGCGAGGCGTGTGCCCAACCGGCGGCCACGGCGGCAGTCCGCCACCGCGGCGGGACGTCTCAGGGCGACACGGGCTCGAGGACGAAGACCGGGATTACGCGATCGGTCTTCTTCTGGTACTCGGCATAGTCCGCGTAGGCGGCGACCGCACGCTGCCACCACGCGGCTTTCTCCTCGCCGGCGACCTCTCGGGCGATCATGTCCTGCTGGGTGGGGCCGTCCCGGAGCTCGACGTGCGGATCGGCGATCACGTTGTAGTACCAAACCGGGTTCTTCGGCGCTCCGCCCAGCGACGCCACGATGGCATACCTACCCTCGTGCTCCACCCGCATCAGGGGCGTCTTGCGGATCTTCCTGGACCTCGCGCCCCTGGTCGTGAGGATGACCACCGGCATCCCGAACAGTGTGATGCCGTCTGTCCCGCCGGACCGCTCGTACAGCTCCACCTGGTCACGCACCCACTTCTGGGTGCTCGGCTCGTACTCACCGTCGAGAGGCATGCAGCCAGTCAACACGACCTGTCCGAACACGCCCATTCGAGGTGTCCGTGAAGGGAATCGAGCTCCCGTTCGGACCGGGCGCCGTGCCCGTTTCCCTGTCTCCCACCCGTCATCCTCAGCCACGCAGCCGCGCTCCCCTCCGAGCGTCGCCGGCCTGGAGGCCCACGGTCACGAAGCGTCACTGCAATGGTCACGCGGTTCGGAAGCTGGACTCGTCCGCTCTTGCCGCCGGGAGTGCGTCGGCACTCAGTGGAGTCCACGCACGTGGTGTACGGGTTGTGATCGTCTAACGACTCGCCGGAGCGGCGGTCCGTGACGTAGAGCGACCACCGCGTGATCCTCACGAGAAACCTGCGAGAGCAACTCGATGAGGAGATACGCGATGGCCGTGCGTCCGACTGTGACCGATACCGAGGGACTCGGCAAGGAGCTGATGGCGGCGAGTCCGGACCTGTTGGGCTCGATGGTGAAGGCGTTCGCGGAGGCGTTGATGGGCGCCGAGGCGGACGGGATCTGCGGCGCGGAATACGGGGAGGTATCCGCGGATAGTGGACCGTACCCGCTTTAGTGGACACTCGGTAAAGCTGCCCGAACGGCGTGTCCTGCCCGGCCCAGTTGCGTGAGTCCGTTTTCCATTTCGCCGGGCGGGGGGCGCTGGACATCGACGGCCTCGGCTACGAGACCGCGGTTGCGCTCCTCGACGCCGGCCGCATCCGGGACGTCGGCGACGTCTTCCACCTCACCGGGGAGTCCTTCGAGGGGCTGCGGGGCTTCGCCGACAAGAAGATCGACCAGATTCTGCGGGGGATCGAGGCGGCCCGGCACCGGCCGCTGTGGCGGCTGCTCGTCGGCCTGTCGATCCGGCACGTCGGGCCCACCGCGGCCCGCGCCCTCGCCCGCGAGCTTCGGTCGGTCGACGCGATCGCGGCGGCGCCGGTGGAGACGCTCGCCGGCGTGGAGGGTGTCGGCCCGACCATCGCACGGGCGGTCGTCGACTGGTTCGCCGACCCGCGCCACACGGACGTCGTCGCCCGGATCCGGTCCGGGTGCGCGCAGACCACCGACGCCGACGGGGAGGAGGCTCCCCGGCCGACCCCGACCCGGCCGACCCCGACCCGGCTGACCCCGCCCCGGCCGTCACGTCGGCCGCCGCCGCCGTCGTCGCCGCGCAGGCCGACCCAGCCGACCCAGCCGCCCCGGTCGACGCGCAGGCTCCAGCCGACCCGCAGGGCTGAGCGCGCAGCCGGGGCGTCGCCGAGGGCGGCGAGGACGCAGGCATCCGGCTGACGCCGCGGACCTGGCCCGGCTGGTGGGGCGGTTCAGCGCGATGGCGGTCACCGGCCCGGCGCTGGTGACGTAGCCGGCTCGATCCGGGCCAGGATGACGGTGACCGTCTGCGTGAGCTCCTCGACGTAGAGCTGCCGGCCGGGCGGGTCCTCGCCCGGCGCGTGCTCGCGGGAGTAGTCGGCCAGGGCGTGGATCGTGAGCGTGAACGCGAAGACGTAGGCGAGCGTGGCGTGCGGCCCGAGCCGGGCTTCGAGCGCGGCGCTCACCACCCGGAAGTTGCCACCGAGGCCGCCCTCGGCGAGCTGGCGGTTCCGCTGCGGGTCGGCCAGGACGCGCGCCAGGAATCGCAGCGTCGTCGGCGATTCCTCGAGCAGCGGGCTCAACGTGCCGACCATGATCCGGGCAGCGGACTCGGGATCGATCGGGACGGTGAGCAGCGCGGTGTTGCTCGTGTGCAGGCGCGGGTGGGTGTGGTCGATGTGCTCGCCGATCGCGGTGAGCAGGTCGTCGCGCGAGCCGAAGTAGTAGCCGATCACGTCCTTGTTGTTCTGGCCGGCGGCCACCCCGATCCGGCCCAGGGACACCCCGTCGAGCCCGTGCTCGGCCAGCAGCTCGATCGCGGTGTCGAGCAGTCGTTCCCGCGTCTGCGGCGAGCCTCGACGCACGGTGGTCATTGCCAGCTCCCGGTCTTGCCGTCGGCCCGTAAGGTGGTTACCTTACGGTGTAACCCAGGTCACTGCCGATTGGTTCACGTCCGATCCGCGAGGAGCCGCGCCATGTACCACGTGTTCAGCGTCGACGACCACATCATCGAGCCGGCCGACGTCTGGTCCTCCCGGGTACCGGCCAAGTATCGCGAGGCCGCGCCGCACGTCGTGGAGGCGGACGGCCGGGAGTGGTGGGTCTACGAGGGCACGCGCCAGGTCACGATGGGCCTCAACGCGGTGGCCGGGAAGCCCCGCGAGGAGTGGGGCATGGAGCCGGCCCGCTTCGCGGACATGATCCCGGGCTGCTACGACCCCACACAGCGAGCGAAGGACCTGCGGGCCGACGGCATCTTCGCCAGCGTCAACTTCCCGACCCTGCCGGGCTTCGGCGGCCGCAAGTTCGTCACCTTCGAGGACAAGGATCTGGCGCTGGCCTGCGTCCAGGCCTGGAACGACTTCATCCTCGACGAGTGGTGCGCCGCCGCGCCCGAGCTGTTCGTGCCGATGACGATCGCGCCGCTGTGGGACGTCGAGCTGGCGGCCAAGGAGGTCGAGCGCACGCTGGCCAAGGGCGCCAAGGCGCTGTGCTTCGTCGAGGACCCGTCGCAGCTCGGGATGCCCGGGTGGCACACCGAGGCCTGGGACCCGCTGCTCGCGGTCTGTCAGGAGGCCGACCTCCCGATCTGCATGCACGTCGGCTCGGCAGGCAGCTCCACGCTGCTGGGTGACCAGATCCCGATCGTCGAGATCGCGTCGTCGTTCTCGCAGACGGCGCGCTACTCACTCAACCTGATGTGCTCGCCGGCTCCGCGCACATTCCCGGACATCAAGTTCGTCTGGAGCGAGGGCGGCATCGGCTGGCTCCCGGCGGCGCTCGAGCGGGCCGACGCGCAGTGGGAGAAGCACGGCTACTGGAGCCACCTCGAGGGCGCGACGCCGTCCGAGGTCGCCAAGCGCAACATGTGGTTCTGCATGATCGAGGAGCCCTGGGGGCTGACGACCAGGGAGGTCTACGGCTACGACCGGATCCTGTTCGAGACCGACTACCCGCACGCCGACACCACCTGGCCGCGGACCCAGGCGATCTGCAAGTCGCTGTTCGCCGACGTCCCGCGGCACGAGGTCGACGCGATCACGCACAGCAACGCCGAGCGGCTCTTCCATTTCCCGCTGACCGTGCCGACCGGGAACGGAGCCGGCGCGTGAGCGCTCCGCTCGAGGGCGTCCGGGTCGTCGACCTCACCTCGGGAATCTCCGGGGCGTACGCCACCAAGCTGCTCGCCGACGGTGGCGCGGACGTGGTCAAGGTCGAGCTGCCGGCCGGTGACTGGCTGCGCGGCTGGCGGGTCGGCGACAAGCCCGTCCCGGCGGGCGCAGACGGCGCGCTCTTCCAGTTCCTCGCCGCGTCGAAGTCGTCGGTGGTCCTCGACGTCGGCGCGATCGCCCAGGCGCCCGATAACCCGCTGGGCCACGCCTTGCTCAGCGGCGCCGACCTGGTCTTCGCCGACGCCGACGCCGACCCGGTCGCCCTGCGCGCGCGTTATCCGCACGCGGTCGTCGTCGCCATCAGCTCCTGGGGGCTCGGCTCGTCCTGGGCGGACCGGCCGGCGACCGACGCGGTCTTCCAGGCCATCGCCGGCGCGCCGATGACCCGCGGCAACCCGGCCCACCCGCCGGTCATCGAGGGCGGCGACCTCGCCGAGTGGGCGGCTGGGCTGCTCGCCGGGATCGGCGGGCTGGTGGCGCACTGGAAGTCACTCACGAGCGGGACGGGGGACCTGGTCGACGTCTCCAAGTTGGAGGCCGCGGTCCTGACCTTCTGCATGTATCCGGTGACCTTCGCGTCGATCGCCGGCGGGCCGATGCGCAGCAACCGGGCGCGCAACCTGCCCTCGATCCACCGCACCAAGGACGGTTACGTCGGCTTCATGACGGTCACCGGCCAGCAGTGGCTCGACTTCTGCGTCCTGGCCGAGCAGCCGGAGTGGATGGCGGACGAATCGCTCATTCAGTTCGAAGAGCGCAGCAAGCGGGCGGCCGAGCTCAATGGCGTGATCGACGAGTGGGCGGCGACGAAAACCACCGCCGAGATCCTCGACCTGGCGGACGCCCTGCGCGTGCCGGCCGCCGAGGTCGGGCGGGGCGACACCCTCCCCGAGATCGACCACTTCGTGGCGCGGCACGCCTACACGACCAACCCCGGCGGGTTCGTCCAGCCGGACGTGTCGTACACGCTCGGCGGCGGCGCGCAGCGGCGGCCGTTCGCGCCCGCGCCGGCGCCGGGACGCGACACCGAGCGGCTGCGCGCCGAGCCCGTCCGGAACCCGGCGGTAGCCGGGGTCACCCCAGGGGAGGACGCGTTGCCGTTCGCCGGCCTGCGGATCGCCGACTTCACGATGAACTGGGCCGGGCCGATCATCGGTAACGTCTGCGCGATGTTCGGCGCCGACGTCATCCACGTCGAGTCGGTCCAGCGGCCCGACGCGTTGCGCTTCAAGAGCCTCAAGCCGCTCGGCGACCCCGACTGGTGGGAGTGGGCCCCGCTTTACATCGGCCCCAACACCAACAAGCGCGACCTGACACTCGACCTCGGCTCCGAGACCGGCCGCGACCTGGCCCGCCGGCTGGTCGCGCACTGCGACGTCGTCATCGAGAACTACTCGCCGCGCGTCATGGACAACTGGGGACTGACGTACGACGCCCTGCGCGAGGTCCGCGACGACGTCATCTTCCTGCGCTGCCCGGCGTACGGACTGTCCGGGCCCTGGCGCGACCGCGGCGGCTACGCCCAGACGATGGAGATGGCGTCCGGCCTCGCCTGGCTGACCGGCTGGCCGGGCGCGCCGCCGGAGATCCCGAACGGCCCGATGGACCCGCTCGCCGGCGGCCACAGCACCTTCGCGCTGCTGCTCGCGCTCGAGCATCGCCGTCGTACGGGCGAGGGGATGCTGCTCGAGAGTCCGATGATCTTCGGCGCGCTCAACGTGGCGGCCGAGCAGGTGATCGAGCACTCGGCGTACGGCACCCTCCTCACCCGCCAGGGCAACCGCAGCCCGCACGCGGCGCCGCAGGGCGCCTACCGCACCGCCGACCCGCTCCCGACCGGCGAGCTCGACCGCTGGGTGCTGATCTCGGTGGCCTCGGACGAGCAGTGGCGCGCCCTCACCGAGCTGCTGGGCCGGCCCGAGTGGAGCCAGGCGCCTGAGCTCTCCTCGGCCGCCGGTCGGCACGCCGCGCACGACCAGATCGACGAGCGGCTCGCGGCCTGGGCGGCGACGCAGGCCAGCACCGAGCTGGTCGACCGGCTCGTCGCGGCCGGGGTCCCCGCGGCGGTCGTCGCGCGCCAGGACGAGTCGCCGGGGCTGACCCCGATCCGGGAGCGTGGCTTCTTCGAGACCGTGCTGCACCCGGTGACCGGTGGGCAGCTGCTGCAGGGCTATCCGGCCCGGCTCGCCAGCGGCCCGCCGGTCTACAACCGGACTTCAGCCCCGTTGCTGGGCCAGGACAACGCCGACATCCTGAAAGGCCTGCTCGGGGTCACCGACCAGGAGTACGCCGCGCTCGAGGCCGCCGAGGTCATCGGCACGATGCCCTCGACGGCCGGACACAGCAGGGGGATGCGTTAGATGAGCCAACCAGGGCTGCTCGACGGCGTGCGAGTGCTGGAGTCCGCGATGCTCTTCAACGGCGACCGGTTGGGCTGTCTGCTCGGCGACCTCGGGGCCGACGTCATCAAGGTCGAGGCTCCGCCGGTCGGCGACTACCTGCGCGACTTCCTCGGCCAGGTCGTGCCGCACCACAGCCCGGCCCACCTCGAGGTCAACAAGCACAAGCGCAGCGTCGTGTTGGACCTCCGCGCCCAGGACGGCCTCGAGACCTTCTGGCGGCTGCTCGACACCGCCGACGTGTTCGTCGACGGCAACGCCGGCGACGCCCTCGACCGGCTCGGCATCGGCTACGCCCAGCAGCAGGCCCGCCGGCCCGGGATCGTCTACTGCCAGTACTCCGGCTTCGGGGCCCGCGGGCCGTACGCCTCGATCCCCACCCACGGGCAGATGATGAACGCGCTGGCCGGCGGTTATCCGCACGAGCTCGGCGAAGACGGCTTCGTGCGCCCCTCGACCGCGGTGCCGTTCATGGGCGGGATCAGCGGCGACGACGGCACGGCGACCGGCGCGATCTACGCCGCCTACGCCATCGCCGCGGCCCTCGTGCGGCACGGCCGGACCGGTGAGGGCGCGTACCTCGACGTGGCCGCCTCGGACGCGGTCGTCGCCAACTCGTGGGTCGGCGCGACGTACGGCCTGAACAACGATCGGATCACCGACCGCCGCTCGCTGCCGGCCAGCGACGAGACCGGGGCCAGCGCGAAGTACCAGTTCTACGCGTGCGCCGACGGCAAGGTGCTGCTGTTCTGCGCGATCGAGCCGAAGTTCTGGCGCAACTTCTGCCGGGCGATCGGGCGCGACGACCTGATCGGTGGCGGCAACGGCCAGCCGGTCGACTTCGCCGGCGGCCAGGACGATCTGCGCCGTTCGTTGGCCGAGATCTTCCGGTCCCGCCCGCTGGCGGAGTGGGTCGCCATCGCGGTCGAGCACGACATCGCGCTGGGACCCGCCTACGGCGACGCGACCGACCTGCTCACCGATCCGCACGTACAGGCGCGGGGGTTGCTCGTCGAGACCACGCACCCGGTGGCGGGGGCGTACACGAATATCGGGTTCCCGGCGCTGATCGCCGGGATCGACTACCGCGTTCAGCGCGGGGCCCCGAGGTTGGGCGAACACAACGCCGA
>NZ_CAUVXI010000161.1:0-12966 GCF_963555845.1 Protofrankia sp. Cas8
GAGGCCCTGCCGGCACGGCCCCGGCCGAATGCGCGTGACGGCCCGACCCGTTGGTTCGGTTACCGCCGACGGCCTACCTTCCAGCCGGCGGAACAGACGGTCGGCTGGCTGTTCAGCGGACCGGCCGTCGTCCTGCTGACCTTGTTCATCGTCGTGCCGTTCCTGCTGGCGGTGGGGTTGTCCTTCACCAACCAGAGGCTCCTTTCACCGCTTCCAGTGCGGCTCGTGGGGATGGAGAACTACCGGCGTATCTTCGCCGACCCGGTGTTCCAGCGATCATTGGTCAACAATGCTGTCTTCACCGTTGTGGTCGTGCCGGTGCAGACGGCGTTCGCACTGTGGCTCGCCGTTCTGGTGAACCAGAAGATTCGCTTCATATCGCTTTTCCGAACCGCCTATTTCGCGCCGGTAGTGATGATTATGGCGGTCGCGGCAACAATCTGGAAGCTGCTGTACGATCCTGACATCGGGATCATTGACGGTGTGCTTCGCGCGGTTACCGGCGGCCACCTGAGCCCCAGTTGGCTTCGCAGCAGCGCGCTGGCGCTGATCGCCGTCATCTTCATGTCGATCTGGCAGGGTGTGGGTTTCCAGATGGTGGTCCTGCTGGCTGGGCTGCAGGACGTCGACCGGGAACTGTACGAAGCGGCGGAGATCGATGGTGCGAGCCAGTGGCAACAGTTCCGCTACATCACCGTTCCGGGATTGCGCAACCAGCTCGTGTTCGTCGCGACCGTGACCACGATTCTGTCGTTCCGGCTGTTCGATCAGGTGTACGTCATGACCCGTGGCGGGCCGCTCGACGCCACCCAGACGATGATGACCCGCCTGGTCGACGTCGGTTTCAACCAGCAGGCGATCGCTCGCGGTTCGGCCATCGCGGTCGTGTTCTTCCTCATCGTCTGCGTCGTCACGCTGGTGCAGCGTCTGCTGCTACGCGAGAGGGAAGCGGACTGATGGCGACACTGCAGGCCCACAACCCGGGGCCCAATGCGGGCCCGCAGCCCGACGCAGCCGCCGCCACGGTGGACCCGACGGCGAACGATGGCGGGTCCACACCACATCCCAGCCGGGGTTCCCCCTGGCGGTTCCTGCGTCGTTACGTGCTGCTCGTGCTACTCGCGGTGTTTTTCGCGTTCCCGTTCCTGTTCATGGTCGTCGGCGCATTCAAACCCGATGACCGCGTACTCGCCGACGGTGCCAGCTGGAAGGCGTTCGTGCCGTTCGGGGCATCGCTGGACAATTTCACCGACGCGTTCAGCCGCGCGGAGTTCGGCCGCCTGTTCCTCAACTCGGTGCTGATAACAACCTGTATTGTGCTCGGTGGCCTTGTGGTCAACAGTCTGGCCGGTTACGCGCTCGCCCGGATGCGGTTCCGTGGTCGAAAGCTCCTGCTCGGTATAGTCGTCACTCTCGCGATCATTCCTTTTCAGGCCATCGCGATCCCGTTGTTGTTCATGATGGCCCGCATCGAATGGCTCGACACCTACCGTGTCCAGATCATTCCGTTCCTCGCAAATCCTTTTTTCATCTATCTCTTCTACTCGTTCTTCCTCGGTATCCCGCGGGAACTGGAGGAAGCGGCCCGGGTCGACGGTGCCGGACCGGTCACCATCTTCACCCGAGTGATCGTCCCGATTGCCCGCCCGGTCTACGCGACCGTGGCGATCCTGTCGTTCCTGTTCAGCTGGGGCGAACTGCTGTGGCCGGTGCTCGTCACCCGCGGATCGACGGTACGACCGCTGTCGCAGGGCATGGCAGTCTTCCAGACCCAGCCACCGATCCAGTGGGGCGACATCATGGCGTTCGCGACCATGACGACCCTGCCGATACTGATTCTTTTCCTCGTCTTCCAGCGTGCGTTCGTCCAGGGTGTTTCCCGTACCGGCCTCAAGGGGTGACCATGGCTTCCGTTGTCTTCGACCATGCCACGCACAGCTATGCCGGCGCCGGCGCAGCCCCTGCGGTGGACCGGCTCGACCTCCGTATCGACGACGGAGAATTCATGGTGCTGGTCGGGCCGTCCGGGTCGGGTAAGTCCACCGCCCTGCGAATGCTCGCCGGTCTGGAAAGCGTCGACGCCGGCACGATCCGGATCGGCAGCGACGACGTCACCGCGTTGCCGCCTGCCCGCCGTGACATCGCCATGGTGTTCCAGAACTATGCGCTGTATCCCCACATGGACGTCGCGGCGAACATGGGTTTCGCGTTGAAGATCGCGGGTATGGCGAAACCGGAACGTGACCGGCGGGTCCGCGAGGCCGCACGCCTGCTCGACCTGGAGCCCTACCTGGCCCGCAAACCCAAGAATCTGTCCGGTGGGCAACGGCAGCGGGTCGCGATGGGCCGGGCCATCGTGCGCGAACCGCGGGTCTTCCTCATGGACGAGCCACTGTCGAACCTCGACGCGAAACTGCGTGTCCAGACCCGGAGCCAGATCGCGGAACTGACCGCACGTCTCGGCGTCACCACCGTGTACGTCACCCACGACCAGGTCGAAGCGATGACCATGGGCGATCGGGTGGCGGTGCTCCGCGACGGCGTCCTCCAGCAGGTAGCGACGCCCCGGCAGCTGTACACCAATCCGGCCAACGTGTTCGTCGCCGGGTTCATCGGGTCCCCGGCCATGAACCTGCACACCGTGCCGCTGGTGGGCCGCTGCGCCGTCCTCGGTGGGCTGCGGGTGGAACTGCCGGCCGCCGCCCTGGCCGCGGCGGGGGCCGAGCAGCTCACCCAGGTACGAGTCGGCATCCGACCGGAATCGTTCGCGCCGGTCGAACAGGTGGACGGCGGCACTGTCACCGGCCGGGTCGAGCTGGTCGAGGACCTCGGTTCGGACACCTACATCCATGTCGCCGTCGACCTGCCTGACGGCCCAGCCGCGTTCGTCGTCCGGGCCGACGGACGGATCCAGATCCACCGCAACGAGTTGCTACGACTGTCCGTCGACCCGGCTGAGGTGCACTTTTTCGACCCGACGACCGGCATTCGACTCGGGTGATAAGAGCGCCCGCCAATAGCCCCGCGACGCCACGTCCCTATTGCCGGTCGCTCTTAGTGTGATGATCGCTACGGCAGGCCCACTTCGAAGGGAGAGCTCATGGCGCACCTCGCGTCGGTCGCGTCCTGCGACGTAGTCGTCTTCGGCGGCACCGGGGATCTCGCGATGCGCAAGCTGCTGCCTGCGCTCTACCACCGTGACCGCGACGCGGCGATCACAGCCGACTCGCGCGTGATCGCCGTGTCGCGAGCCGGCCTCGACGATTCCGGATATCGCGACAAGGTCGACTCGGAGCTGCGCCGGTTCGTCCCGGCCGCAGCGGGCGAGGTGGATGCCCGCGCTCGGTTCCTCCAGCGCCTGCACCACGTCACGGTCGACGTCGAGGAGCACAGCGCCTGGGACGGTCTGCGGGCATTGTTGGACGGCGAGAAGGAACGGGTGCGGGTCTTCTATCTGGCCTGTGCCCCAGCGTTGTTCGGGCCGATCTGTATGGGTCTGCGGGACAACGGGCTGGTCACCGCCCAGTCCCGGGTCGTGCTCGAGAAACCGATCGGTCATGATCTTGAGTCCGCACGCCGGATCAACGACGAGGTCGGGGCGGTGTTCGCCGAGGAGCAGATCTTCCGGATAGACCACTACCTCGGCAAGGAGACCGTGCAGAACCTGCTCGTGCTCCGCTTCGCGAACTCGCTGCTCGAGCCGTTGTGGAACTCCGGCTCTATCGACCACGTACAGATCACGGTCGCCGAGTCGATCGGTGTCGGTGGACGCGGCGGGTACTACGACAGTTCCGGCGCGCTGCGCGACATGGTGCAGAACCATCTGCTGCAGCTGCTGTGTCTGGTGGCGATGGAACCGCCCACCCGGCTGGATCGCGAGGCGGTCCGCGACGAGAAACTAAAGGTCCTCAAGGCGTTGCGGCCGGTAACAAATGGTGATATGGGACGATGTGTCGTTCGGGGACAGTACACGGCGGGCTTCGTCGAGGGGGCTCCCGTGCCTTCCTACCGGGACGAGGTGGACGAGGCCGCGAGTACCACCGAGACGTTTGCGGCGCTGAAGGTCGAGGTTCAGAACTGGCGCTGGTCCGGTGTGCCCTTCTACCTCCGCACCGGCAAGCGGCTGGACCGTCACGCGTCGGAGATCGTGGTGCAGTTCCGGCCGGTGCCGTATTCGATCTTCCCTGGGATCGAGGACACCATCACCCCCAACAGTCTCGTGCTGCGCCTGCAACCCGACGAGGGCGTACGCCTGCACCTGATGGCGAAGGAGCCGGGTCCGGGCGGTGTGCGGTTGCGTCCGGTGCACCTCAATCTCAGCTTCGCCGAGACCTTCAAGGCCCGACTGCCCGATGCCTACGAACGGCTGCTCATGGACGTCGTCCGGGGCAACCCGACGTTGTTCATGCGACGCGACGAGGTCGAGGCCGCATGGACCTGGGTGGAGCCCATCCTGGCCGCCTTGGCAGCATCGGCCGAGCCCCCCAGGCGCTACGCCGCCGGAAGCGCCGGACCGGCCGCGGCCATCGCGTTGATCGAGCGTGACGGGCGCACCTGGCACGAGGAGGTAACCGCGTGAGTACACCCACGGTCCTGCACCCTGTTGTGGCTGAGGTGACCGAGCGGATCGCGGCACGCAGCGCGGCATCCCGCGAGGCCTACCTCTCCCGGATCCGCGCCGCGGCCCAGGCGGGCCCGGCGCGCGGCAGCCTCGGGTGCTCCAACCTCGCGCACGGTTTCGCAGCCTGCAGCCCGACCGACAAGCTCGAACTGCGCGGTGCGGCCAGGCCCGACATCGCCATCGTGTCGGCGTACAACGACATGCTCTCCGCGCATCAACCGCTGGAAACCTTCCCTGCGCTGCTCAAAAAGGCGGTAGGTGAGGCCGGCGGTGTCGCACAGTTCGCGGGTGGCGTGCCCGCGATGTGCGACGGCATCACCCAGGGCCGTGCGGGCATGCAATTATCGCTGTTCAGCCGTGACGTGGTGGCGATGGCCACCGCGGTCGCCCTGGCTCATGACATGTTCGACGGCGCGTTGCTGCTCGGCGTGTGCGACAAGATCGTCCCTGGGCTGGTTATCGGCGCGCTGTCCTTCGGCCACCTGCCGGTCGTGCTCGTCCCCGCCGGGCCGATGACGTCCGGGCTGCCCAACGCGGACAAGAGCCGTATCCGCCAGCTGTACGCCGAAGGCAAGGCCGGCCGAGCGGAGCTCCTCGAAGCCGAGGCCGCATCCTATCACAGCGCGGGTACGTGCACGTTCTACGGCACGGCCAATTCCAACCAGATGCTCATGGAGCTCATGGGCCTGCACCTGCCGGGCGCGAGCTTTGTCAACCCCGGCACCGCGCTGCGCGAGGCGCTCACCGCCGCCGCCGGGCGTCAGGTGACCAGGCTGACCGCTCTCGGCGACGCGTACACACCGATCGGCGAAGTCATCGACGAGCGTGCGATCGTCAACGGTGTCGTAGGTCTGCTTGCCACCGGCGGATCCACGAACCACACCCTGCATCTGGTTGCCATTGCCGCCGCCGCAGGGATAAAGCTGACCTGGGACGACTTCGCCGCCCTGTCGGCCGTGGCACCGCTGCTGACCCGGATCTACCCGAACGGCCCCGCCGATGTGAACCACTTCCATGCCGCCGGAGGCACCGCGTTCCTCATCGGCGCGCTGCTGGACGCGGGTCTGCTGCACGGCGACGTCCGCACCGTCGCCGGCCACGGCCTCGACCGCTACCGGCAGGAACCGATGGTGGCCGACGGCGGACTCGTCTGGCGGGCCGGGCCGACCACGAGCCTCGACACGGACGTGCTCCGCGCGGCGGCCGAGCCGTTCGCACCTGATGGCGGGCTGCGCATGCTCACCGGCTCGCTTGGCAGGGCAGTGATGAAGACGTCCGCGGTACAACCCGAGCACCTCCTCGTCGAGGCGCCGGTACGGGTCTTCGACGACCAGGCGGACTTCCTCGCCGCATTCAACGCCGGCGAGTTCGATGGTGATCTTGTTGTTGTCGTCCGCTACCAGGGTCCGCGGGCCAACGGCATGCCCGAGCTGCACATGCTCATCCCGGCCCTCGGCGTGCTCCAGGACCGTGGCCTCCGCGTCGCGCTCGTCACCGACGGCAGGATGTCCGGCGCCTCCGGCAAGGTCCCGGCCGCGATCCACCTCACGCCGGAGGCGGCAACGGGCGGACCGCTGTCCCGGGTGCGTGACGGCGACGTCATCCGGCTGGATGCCACGGCCGGCTCGCTCGACGTACTCGGCGTCGATTTCGACGGCCGTGCGCCGACGGGTGGGCCACCCGATGAGGAGGCCTGGGTGGGAACCGGTCGTGAGCTGTTTGCCGCTTTCCGCAGCAGGGTCGGCCCGGCCGACCACGGGGCCAGCGTGCTGACGGTGACAGCGTGACCATGATCCCACAACCGTCGGCCTCGTCACCGTCGTTGCTCGACGTCGCACCGGTCGTACCCGTCGTCGTCCTGTACGACATCCAGGCTGCGGTGCCGCTCGCCCGCGCCCTTGTCGCCGGGGGCCTGCCCATCATCGAGGTGACGTTGCGTACTGACGCCGCGTTGCGGTCGATCGAGCGGATCGCCGTGGAGGTGCCCGAGGCTTGTGTCGGTGCGGGCACGGTCGTCACGACCGATCAGGTGAAGCAGTGCGTCGATGCCGGGGCGCGCTTCCTGGTCAGCCCCGGCTGTACCGATCGCCTGCTCACCGCGATGGATGGTTGCGGCCTGCCGTATCTGCCCGGCGTCGCCACCGTTTCTGACATGCTTACGGTGCTCGACCGCGGGCGGACCGAGATGAAGTTCTTCCCTGCGGAGGCCGCGGGCGGGGTGGCATACCTCAAGGCGGTCGCGGGACCGCTGCCGCACGCGCGGTTCTGCCCCACCGGCGGCATCACCGTCGCCACGGCAGGGGACTACCTGGCCCTGCCCAATGTCGGCTGCGTCGGCGGATCCTGGTTGACCCCCGCCGACGCGGTCGCGGCCGGCGACTGGGCCCGGATCGCGGATCTTGCCCGCGAGGTCGCCTCGCTGTGGGGTCCCGATTCGATAGTTCGTGGGTGACAGGCGTTGACGATGGACGGCGGGCCGCTCCACGAGGTCATGACGGGGGGGCCAAAGAGTCCGCGATCATGGTGTTTCCTGCGCAGTCGGTGGCTCCGGGGATTCTGGGTGTGTTGGGGCGCAGCCACATGATTCCCGGTGTATGAACGTGGGCGCCAGCCGTACGGTCCGTGGTGATCGAGTGGGGTCGGCCAGCCGGCGCATCAGCAGTTGAACCGCCGTTCTGCCCAGCTCGAGGCGGGGCGGGGCCATGGTGGTCAGTCGAGGTGAGATCAGATCGGCCCACTCGACGTCGTCGAACGACGCGAGCCCGACGTCGTCCGGCACGCGTTTGCCGGCCTCACGCAAGGCCCGTAGCGCCCCGATCGTCATGAGGTTGTTGGCGACGACCAGTGCGCTCGGCGGGTTCGGTTGTGCCAGCAGGTCGTGAACGGCCTGGCGCGCCGGTTCGGCCTGGGATGCGCCCTGGCCGACCAGCCCGGCATCGTAGGGGAGTTCGCATCGCGCGAGCCCGAGACGGTATCCACGGAGCCGTTCCTGCGTGGTGGTCAGGCCGGGCAGGCCGGCGACCATGCCGATGCGGCGGTGACCGAGCTCGGCGAAGTGCTGGACCAGAGCCACGGTCGGCTCCTCGTTGTCGGGTCCGACCTGGTCGAAGTCCGCTGAGGCCAGACGGTCGACAAGGACCGTGGGCACGGCGTTGGCGGCCAGGTAGGCCAGGGCTGAACCCGGAGCGCTGGACGTCGGAGCAATGATCATCCCGTCGACCCGTCGTCCGTGCAGTGCTCGTACCGCTTGTAGCTCCTGGTCCGGGTCGTCCCTGGAGTCCACCAGCAGCAGTGTGTAGCTCGCCGTCGACGTCTCCGTTTCGATCGCGTGGACGACGTCGGTGAAGAACGGGTTCGTGACCACCGGGATCGTCAGGCCGATCGTGCGGGTGCTTGCCGTCACCAGTGACCGGGCGATCGTGTTGTGCGTGTACCCGGTCTGCTCGATCGCCTGCAGTACCGCTTCGCGGGTCTGTTCCCGTACCACCCGGGTGCTGTTGATCACATGGGAGACCGTGGAGACCGAGACGCCCGCGGCCCTGGCGACGTCCGCCATTGTCACCACGCTGATCTCCTGACTATCGGTGCTCCATTCTGCACTGAAGGGAAGTGTAGCCGCGCGACGCAAGCGTTTGCGCAAGCGTTCGCGCAAACGCTTGCGCACCTCTGTGATGCGAGTTACATTTCGCCCAGCTCAGAGCAACCCGGAGCTTCCGGTTGCCGGTCAGAAGGGGACAAGGGATGGTTGATCACATAGAGGCCGCACAGCTGCCGCCGTGTCGCGTGGGGGCGCGGGCGGGGATGAGGGATGCCGGCCGTGGCTGGGCGGACCGGTCTCGCCGTGGACGTGCAGCCGCCGGTTGGTGGCAGCGTGGGGTGTGGATCGCGGCCGTGCCGGCTTTAGCTGCGCTCGTCCTTTCGGCGTGTGGCAGCTCGTCGAGTGACACGGGCACCCCCGCGGCCAGCTCCTCCAGTGCCGGCTCCAGCGCCGCCTCGAGTGCCGCGTCCGGCGGCGCCGTAACCGTTGGGCTGATCACGAAGACAGAAACCAACCCGTTTTTCGTGAAGATGAAGGAGGGTGCGGAGGCGGCGGCGAAGGCCAAGGGGGCCAAGCTGTTGACCGCCGCCGGCAAGTTCGACGGTGACAACGCCAGTCAGGTCACCGCGATCGAGAACATGGTTGCGGCCGGGGCGAAGGGTATTCTGATCACTCCGAGTGATACCAAGGCGATTGTCCCGGCGGTCCAGAAGGCGCGGGCCAAGGGGGTTCTGGTCATCGCTTTGGACACTCCCACGGATCCGCAGTCTGCGGTGGACGCGCTGTTCGCGACGGATAACTTCACCGCGGGTGTGCTCATCGGTAAGTACGCCAAGGCGGTGCTGGGGAGCACGCCGGCTAAGATCGCCACGTTGGATCTTGCTCCTGGTGTCACGGTCGGGGTGTTGCGTCACAACGGTTTCCTGTCGGGTTTCGGTGCCGCCGGCGTCGACGCGAGCGCGACGTCCCCGGTCAACGCGTCGAGTGTCGTGTGTAGTCAGGACACCCAGGGTGACCAGGCCAAGGGGCAGACGGCGATGGAGAACTGTCTGCAGAAGGCTCCGGACATCAACCTCCTTTACACGATCAACGAGCCGGCTGCGTTGGGTGCATACACCGCGCTGAAGGCCGCGGGCAAGGAAAAGAATGTTCTGATCGTCTCGGTTGACGGTGGTTGCACCGGTGTGCAGGCTGTCCGGGACGGGAAGATTGCTGCGACTTCTCAGCAGTACCCGCTGAAGATGGCTGAGCAGGGTGTGAACGCTGTCGTCGCCTATGCGGCGAGCGGTACGAAGGCGTCCGGATACACCGACACCGGTGTCACTCTGGTCACTGCCAAGGCGGCGGACGGTGTCGAGTCGAAGGATGTCGACTTCGGTCTGGCTAACTGCTGGGGTTGATCTTCCATGCGGTGGGTCCGGTGACAGCGGGCCCACCGCCCAGGGTTCTTCTGATCGGGGTCCGTATGGGCCTGTCCTTTTTCTTGTTCACGGCTCCTGGGGTTCACGAAACATTGGACTGCGCATGATGACGACGACGGTTGCCGAGCCGGCTGCCGGGGCCCGCGTGAGTGCTCGCGCGGGCCTGCGGCAGGTGCTCGGCATATCCACTTTTGGTCCGCTGGCCGCTCTGTTTCTGGCCGGTATCTTCTTCTCGATCAAATCTGATCGTTTCCTGACCGGCACCAACCTGTCCCTCGTTCTTCAGCAGGTCATGGTCGTCGGCACGCTGGCGATCGGGCAGACGTTGGTGATCCTCACCGCTGGCATCGATTTGTCCAACGGTGCCATCATGGCGCTGGGAAACATCGTGATGACCAGTCTGGCGGTCGAGTCCGGGCTCAACCCGTACCTGGCGATCGCCCTCGGACTACTGGTCTGCGCTGGCTTCGGCCTGCTCAACGGGGGTTTGGTGACCTCTCTGCGGCTGCCGCCCTTCATTGTCACGCTGGGCACGTTGAACATCGCCTTCGCGCTGACGCATATCTACTCGGACGAGCAGACGGTGTCCGGCCTACCGTCGGCACTGACCTACTTCGGGAAGACGTTCAGCATCGGCCAGACAGACGTCACGTATGGATCGGTGCTGATGCTGCTGCTGTTCGCCCTGCTCTGGTATGTGTTGAGCCAGACTGCGGCCGGTCGGCACGTCTACGCTGTGGGGGATAATCATGAGGCGGCCCGCCGGACCGGTATCCCGACCCGCCGCCTGCTGTTGACCGTATATGCGGCCGCGGGTCTGTTTTACGGCATCGCGGCTCTGCTCCTGGTATCCCGGACGGGCGTTGGTGACCCGAATGCTGGACAGACCGACAACCTCGACAGCATCACCGCCGTCGTCCTCGGTGGAACCAGCCTGTTCGGCGGGCGGGGCAGCGTCGTCGGGACTCTCATCGGCGCACTGATCGTCGGGGTCATCCGTAACGGCCTCCAGCTCATCGGGACCAAGTCGATTTACCAGGTTTTGATCACCGGCATACTTGTGATCGCCGCTGTCTCCATCGACCAGATCGCCCGAAGGAGGAACCAGTGAGTGTCACGGCGGACCAGACCACGAAGGCTGGTCGGCAGGACGTCGTCTTCGAGGCACGTGGCCTGGTCAAACGGTACGGTCACGTCACCGCGCTGGACGGCTGCGACTTCGAGCTGCGTGCCGGCGAGGTGCTTGCCGTCATCGGGGACAACGGAGCGGGAAAATCGACCCTGATCAAAGCGCTGTCCGGCGCGGTGACGCCGGACCTGGGCGAGTTTCTGCTCGATGGCCACCCGGTCCGTTTCCACAGCCCGGCCGATGCCCGCGCGCACGGGATCGAGACTGTCTACCAGGATCTTGCCGTGGCGCCGGCGCTGGATATCGCCAGTAACATGTTCCTCGGTCGTGAGGTACGCCGTCGCGGACCGCTTGGCAGCGTGTTGCGGATGCTCGACAAACCGGCGATGAAGCGTCAGGCCGCGCAACAGATGAGCGAACTCAAGATTGGTCTGCGGTCGATGACGAACCCGGTCGAGGAGCTTTCCGGTGGTCAGCGCCAAGGTGTGGCCGTGGCCCGGGCCGCCGCGTTCGCACGCAAGCTCGTCATCATGGACGAGCCGACCGCGGCACTGGGCGTGCGGGAGTCCGGCCAGGTTCTCGAGCTCATCGGGCGCATCCGTGACCGTGGTCTGCCGGTGATCCTCATCAGCCACAACATGCCGCAGGTGTTCGAGGTGTCTGATCGGATACACATTCAGCGACTCGGACGGCGGGTTGACCTCATCTCTGCGAAGGAGTACACCATGGCCGAGGCTGTGGCAATCATGACGGGTGCGATGCCTGGACGGGAGGAGAAGAAAGCAGCGGCCACAACGAACGACGGCGCGATCATGACTGCTCCCGCGGCCGGGGTTCCCGCCGCATCGGCCCTGCCGACCCGCCAGGTTCGGGAGGCCACCGGGTGCCTGCCCGACCCGATCGGAAAGCCATGACTCCACCTGGCACCGGTTGTGTCGCGGTGATCGGCGAGAACGTCGCGGACGCTGTTGTCGAGCCGGCGGCCGAGAATGAAACCGCGTTGCGGTTGCGGGTATTCCCGGGGGGCGGCCCGGCGAACACGGCCGTCGCTCTCGGGAGACTCGGCACACCGACCAGGTTCCTCGGTAGGTTGCCGCAGGGTGTTTTTGGTGATCTTTTCGCCGAGCGCCTGCAGAAGTCTGCGGTCGACCTGTCGTTCGCTGCCGCCGCCAGTGAACCGGCAACGCTCACCATAGCGTCTGTGGCGGATGACGGTCAGGCCAGTTATGTGTTCTATGCGGCCGGAACGGCGGACTGGCAGTGGAATGCGCAGGAACTGCTCCCGTCTCATTTCGACGGCGTGGCGTGTGTGCACGCGGGGTCGCTGGCGCTGGTGATGGAGCCGGGCGGTAACCTGATCGAAAAGCTGCTCGACACCGTTCGGGAACGCGCGACGGTGTCGATTGACCCCAACATCCGGACCGCGCTGGTGAGTTCGCAGAGGTACCGGTCG
Organism: Protofrankia sp. Cas8; assembly: GCF_963555845.1. Lineage (NCBI taxonomy): Bacteria > Bacillati > Actinomycetota > Actinomycetes > Frankiales > Frankiaceae > Protofrankia > Protofrankia sp. Cas8. The sequence goes on from NZ_CAUVXI010000161.1 coordinate 12,163, forward strand.
AGAATCGCGCAGTGGTGTCGCCTCGCTGACATCATCCGGATGAGTGAGGATGATGCCGCCGAGCTCTTTCCCGGTCTCGCCCCGGAAGATGTCCTCATGGCTCCGCGGCTGGCCGATGTGCCACTGGTCATCATCACGCGCGGGGAGCGGGGTGTCGTGGCCTCATTCCGACAGGATGTGGTGGAGGTTCCCGGCGTCGTGGTGCCTACCGTCGACACCATCGGCGCGGGCGACGCTTTTTCCGCCGGCCTGCTTCACTGGCTGTATCAAGCTGGTCACCTCGGCGGTCGAATCGACCATCTCGACATCGAGACCGTACGACGCGCGCTGACGTTCGGGGCCCGCGTCGCCGCACTGACCTGCACCGCACCTGGCGCGGATCCGCCCTGGGCGAGCCGGCTGACCAACGAGGCCACAAACCTGCTTCCATGACACCGCTACGCGACGGCAGGTGGTGCACGGACAGTTATGTCGCCGTTAACCGTGAAAGACCAGCTCACAGGACAAACCCGAGACTGCACGTTGGTCGCCGCAGGGGTCGGCTACGAGCCCGGTACCGTCCGGTTGGGGTGAGGACGGCGGGGATGGATGCAGCGGTGCCTGGATCGAGGAGTGCCGGCTCGCCGAAGTTGGTCTTGATGAGCGTGACGGCATCGGGTCCTGCTGTATCTGCATCGGCTCGGCAACATCAGACGTCCTCGTGCCGTCTTCGATATCCGATGACAAACCAGGATTCACAGCGGACGGTGCGATCTGCGTAGTCACGGCGTCGGCCAGGATCTGCCGCGGGCCCGCACCCGGTCG
>NZ_CAUVXI010000162.1:0-12948 GCF_963555845.1 Protofrankia sp. Cas8
CACCCTGCGCACCAACCGTGACCTGCCCACCTTCTATCCGTGGTGGACGACCCCGTCCTTCGATGGTCCTCCTGTGGCCAAGGAGGACGCCGAACCGGAGCCGTGACGGACCCGCATGGCGCACACCACACCGCCGATGTTGCGGTGGTCCGCAGGGGTCCTCCCGGAGGAAATACTGTCGAAGGCGTGCAGGCTCATGACCGTTTGTATCCCCCGTGTCGTCGTCACTGTCCCTGTGGTTCTCGGTGACGGTGTTGCCGGGCGCTGACGCCCATGCCGATGCCCATGCCCATGCCGACGCCGCCGGCCATGCCGATGCCGACGGTCATCCGGCTGAGACCGGCGGGCGGCAGCGGATCGCCGCCTATGGCCTCTGCCGGGACGGCGACGGACGCGTTCTGCTGGTGCGGGCCGCGCCGAGCACGCACCTGGCCGGCCAGTGGTTCCTGCCCGGCGGCGGGCTCGGCTTCGGTGAGGACCCCGAGGACGGCCTGGCCCGTGAGTTCGTCGAGGAGACCGGCCTGACGGTGCGGGCCGCCGCGCTGCGCGCCGTCCTGTCCGACGTCTCGGTGCTGCCCAGCCGGGTACGGGTGCACACGATCCGGATGATCTATCGTGTCTCGCTGTTCGACGGCGAACCCCGCCCGGAGGTCGCGGGCTCCACCGATGACGTCCGCTGGGTGTCGTCGGACCTGCTGGCGACCCTGCCCGTGGCGGACTACGCCCGGCGCGCGTTGTCCGCCTTCGCCTGAGGCTGTCACTGCGGGTACAGGTGCGGTCGTAGGTGCCCGTGGGTGGCGTCCAGCGCACGGCGTAGGCCGATCTCGGCGCGCCGGTCCAGCACGGAGATGACCATCGTGGTGCCCACGCCCACGCCCACGCCCACGCCCACGCCCACGCCACCGACGAGCAGCGCCACCCCGCCCCACCGGTAATCCTCACCTCAGAGCCGAATGATGTGGATCTCATGCTGCTCCACCAGCACCAGAATCACATCCTTGAGAGGCGGCCGAGCCAGGGACGGGGGACGGGCCGGGGACCGGGATCGACTGAGGTTTCGCCGCGGCCACGACTACGGCCGCTACGACTACGACTACGGCCGCTACGACTACGGCCGCTACGACTACGGCCGCTACGACTACGGCCGCTACGACTACGGCCGCCACAACTACGGATGCGGCCGCCACGACTACGGATGCGGACGCCGGACCGGTTCGGTCGGCTCGCGCAGGCGGGCGGGTAGGTAGGCGGCGCCGGGACCTTTGCGTGCCGCGACGTCGGCCGGGTTGGACATCGCGCACAGTTGCAGGGAGAGGCATCCGCAACCGATGCAGGAGTCAAGCCCGTCGCGTAGGGCTGTCAGCGCGGTGATCTGGTCGTCGAGACGGGTGCGCCAACCGCGGGACAGCTTTGTCCAGTCCGCCTTGGTGGGCGTTCGGCCACCGGGTAGCTCCGCCAGCGCCGCGGCTACCTCGTCGAGGCTGAGGCCGACGTTGCGTGCGGCGCGGATGAAGGCGAGCCGGCGCAGAATGTGACGTTCGTACCGGCGCTGTCCACCGGACGTGCGTGCGGCGCTGAGGAGCCCCTCACGTTCGTAGTAGCGCAGTGCCGACGCTGCGAAGCCGCTGCGCCGAGCGACCTCGCCGACCGTGAGCAGGTCCGTGGACAGCATCGGTGCCTCCCTGGATCCGGGTGCCGATCCGATCGGATCTCTTGACTTAAAGCTAACTTCAACTACCAGTATGGCGTTCAGTTGCTGCCACGGCAAAAGGAGACCTCATGCCGGTCGCACTCGTCACCGGAGCATCCCGCGGGCTTGGCCGGGCAACCGCCCGGGCACTCGCCGCCCGGGGCTGGTCGCTCGTCATCGACGCGCGGGGCGCCGACGCCCTGCAGACAGTGGCCGGGGAGCTGACGGCCGCCGTCACTCGTCCCAACGTCACTCGTCCCAACGTCACTCGTCCCAACGTCACAGTCACGACCATCCCCGGCGACGTCGCGGATCCGCGACACCGGACGGCTCTCGCCGCCGCCGTGCACCAGCACGGCCGCCTCGATCTGCTTGTCAACAATGCGAGCGTGCTGGGGCCGAGTCCGCAGCCCGAGCTTGCCGATTACCCCTTCGACGAACTGGCGCGTGTCTACGACGTCAACGTGTTCGCGCCGCTGGCGCTGGCGCAGCTCATGCTCCCGTTGCTGGCCGAAAGCGCCGGCAGCATCGTGAACGTCAGCTCGGACGCGGCCGTCGAGGCGTACCCGGGTTGGGGCGGGTACGGTTCGGCGAAGGCCGCGCTGGATCAGCTGACCGCGGTGCTCGCCGTCGAGCGGCCGTTGTTGCGCGCCTATTCCTTCGATCCCGGCGACATGCGCACACAGCTGCATCAGCAGGCATTCCCGGGGGAGGACATCAGCGACCGGCCCGCGCCGGAGACCGTGGTACCTGCTCTGCTACGGCTGGTCGATGAGCGTCCGGCCAGCGGCCGTTACCGCGTGAGTGACAGCACCGCTGTGAGTGACGCCACCGCTGTGAGTGACGCCACCGCTGTAGGTGACACTGCCGCGGTTGACACCGCCGTCGGGCCGGTGTCGTGATGACGGAGCGTCCCGTTGCCCGGACCCGGTTCGTGCTGCCGGCGCAGGCAAGCGCGACCATGCCGCCGGAAGCACGAGGTCTGCGGCGCGACGGCGTCCGACTGCTGGTTGCGGATGAGCTGGGAGTACGTCATGCCCGCTTCGCCGATCTGACCGACTTTCTCGAACCTGGCGATCTCGTTGTCGTCAATACCTCCGCAACGTTGGCCGCAGCCGTTGACGGTCGGCGCGACGGGCGCAGGGGAGTGGGGCGGGACGGGAGGACAGCGGACCCAGCTGTCGTCGTCCACTTCTCCACTGCTCTGGACGATGGCTCCTGGGTGGTGGAACTCCGCCCGTCGGGACCGGCGACGGGGCCGGTCTGGGACGCGGTCGCCGACGAGAAGGTCAGCCTGCCCGCGGGCGCGTCCCTGACACTTGTGGCTCCCTGCTCCGAGGCTGCCCGCGTGGATGGCGGCGTCGCGGGTAACCGGCTGTGGCGGGCACAGGTTGACGTCGAAGGAGGCGTAAGCGCTTTCCTGGCCACGCACGGCCGGCCCATCACGTATAGCTACGTGACCGGTCGGTGGCCGTTGGAGTCCTACCAGACGGTGTTCGCCCACGACCCGGGCAGCGCGGAGATGCCCAGTGCGGGGCGACCCTTCACAACCGAACTGGTCACGTCCCTGATCGCTGCCGGAATATCGATGGCTCCGGTGACCCTGCACACCGGCGTGTCCTCACCGCAGGAGGGTGAACCGCCGTCGGCCGAACCGTTTCGTGTTCCGCCGTCGACCGCGCGGCTGGTCAACCTGACCAGGACGGCGGGCCGGCGGGTCGTCGCGGTGGGCACGACGGTCACCCGTGCGCTGGAGACGGTCGCCCGGCCCGACGGCACGGTGCGGGCCGGGCAGGGGTGGACGGATCTGGTACTCGGGCCGGAGCGTCCGGCCCGGGTTGTCAGCGGCCTCGTCACCGGCTGGCATGCTCCGGGCGCCTCGCACCTGCTCCTGCTGGAGGCGGTTGCCGGCGCGGATCTCGTGGGGCGGGCCTACCAGGAGGCGGTCGGTGAGCGCTACCTTTGGCACGAGTTCGGGGACAGCGCCCTGCTATTGCCACGGCGGCACCGACCGCTGTCTTCCGCAGAAGACAGCGGAGAAAATATGGCGCCCGTGACAGATCAGTGGGTGTGATCCTGCGCTGATCGCAAGGCCGGCCGGGAGTGCCACCGACGCCGGACAATCGACCGATGTATTGCCCGAAGGTGGTCTGGAAAAGCGGGCACGAAATTCCGTTATATGGTATTTACGATTCCTTCGAAGGGCTGCTCCGGGAATCCGGGGCGGATAGTACCGAAAGCTCGCTCCTCGGTGTTCCGGCGACGTTGGCCGGCCCGCCCGACATCGCCCGCATCGTGGGTGTCGATGGTATACCGGTAGGATCGATCATTCTGTCGCCTCCGCGAAGAGGGGCATGATCATATCGCCTTCGGTCAGCTAGGAGAGCATTGTGATGAAGCGATCGACCCTGATGGTCGACGGAACTGGGCGAATGTTTGGAACTGTCTTTCTGGCGACATCTGTGATCGGCGCTGTCCTGGGCGGGACGATCAGTTATGTGACCGCGGACGGCACGCAGGCCGCTCCGCCCAGCACCGGTATCGCCGCTGTGGTGGTGGGCGCGTCGCCGTATGGCAACGCCGCGGTCCCGCCGGCCACCGCAGGTGATGTGGCGGCCTCGGTCATCGGCGCTCCGCCGGGCATCGCGCTCGCCCCGGCCGCAGCACTGACGCCGCGTGCCGATGAGCCGGTCGCATCCGGCACCCAGCCTGCCACCAGCACCGACGCGGCTGCGGGCGGGTCGGCCACCAGCGGCACGGACCATGCGGGAGCGCCGGCGACGGCACCAACACCGGCGCCGGTCGCGTCGACCCAGAAGCCGGAATCTGATCCGGCCACGGCGACCCCGGCTCCCAGCGCAACGGCGCCGGCGTCGCCGCCGCCGCCGCCGCCTGCCACGACATCCCCGTCGCCGGCATCAAAGCCGCCGCCTGCGGACGGCGGTCGGTGACGAGCTGACGCTCGTCATCCCGATTCATCGGCATTGCCGCGACGGCGATGTCCGGATTGAAATTATTGGCATGATTGCCGTGACCACCGTTTTTCACGGCGACGATGCGGTGTGTCACCATCACGTCGCGGTATGCTCCGCAGTGTCGAAGAAAAACGTGCCTGGCGGCTCGGACAGGAGATCTGAATCGGGCTCACAGGCTTTTCGGCCGGGCCAGGGGGTATATGAAGCCAGGTGTGTCCACGGTGTTCCGCAGGGCCGTCGGCGGCCTGGCTGGACTGTGGATGTGCCGCTTTTGCCCGTGCTGCCACGCGACCGGAGACGGCTTTGTTCCAGGAACGGCATAAAATGGTGCCCGGACGTTCTGGCTCGTTTATCATAAATATACCGCGATCTGTTTTCATCGGGCTGGGCAGCGGCGTCCTGTTGCTGGTTGCCTTTGCCTTTGCCGGGTCGCTGGACCCGCTTGCGCTTGCCGCGGTGTTCAGCTACCTGGCCATCTACGGCTTTTCGCTCGTTCTGCTGCGCCGGCCGGCGGCCCGGCGGCTGGACCCACCCCAGGTCGGAACCGACCGATTGCGTGGCGACGACTAGGGCCTGTCCGGTGGATAGTGGTCGATGTGCACGATGATCAAGAAGGCGGTCGGCAAGGCGGAGGACAGCGGTGTCCCCGTGCAGCGCGAAGCGGTGGATGGAGTGCGATCGATGGTGGTGTTCTACCGGTGTCGACCACCGGTCCGTGACCTGGGCCGGGGTCAGGTTGCCCGGACGCTGACCCGCGGGGTCGACACGGTGCCGTTGGTCATCCAGGTGAGGTCATTTTCGGTCACGCGCAGCCGCTCTGCGATCTCCTGGCTTGTCCGGCCGGACTCAACTGCTTCGCGAAGCGCCTGGCTACGTACAGTGCGCAATGATGTACGTCGGTCGCAGTTGGTCCAGATCAGATCGTTTGCTACGACGGCCCGTTCGACCGGGTCGGTGATGGCAAGCACCTCGTCATGGGATAGCACGCGACGATAGTGGTCGCTCTACGCCGTCCTGGCAATCCCCGCGTGAACGGTAGCTACCAGTTGTCCAGGTCGTCTGTCTGGTGATTCTACCGGATTGGTAGCACGCTGTTATTTAACTGCTACTCAGATGACGCCACCGTGTTCCGCAGTGGGGTGCGTCCGCCGCCGGTCGTGACGGTCCCGCACGCGTAGGTAGATCTCCAGGGAAAGATTGAGCATGAGGTGCCCCTCGTGGGCCGGCCGGCGGAACGTACCCGGTTGGACGCCGAAGAGGCGGGCGGCTCGTTCGCGGCGCTGGTCGAGGGTGAGGGCGAGGGTGCCCGGCCACAGACACAGCATGATCCCGGTAGCTTCGCTGTGCGGCTTGTCCAGGGCTGCGACGGCTGCGGTGAGCAGGCGATGCGTGTGGATCGCGCGGTCGTGGAGTGTCTGGCGGGGCATGCCCACCTCGGCGGGCCAGACCAGGTCGATGAACTCCGGCGTGTACGTGATGAGCTCGGCGGGCCGGCCTCCGCGGCGGAGTATCCGCACGAGCTGGTGGTGAATCTGTTGCACAGTGGCGGTGTCCATCGGATGGTTCGGTCGTTCCCTTCCATGTGACCTGCGCGGACCGTCCTCGGTACCAGCTCCCGCCGGCTTCCTGCCAGTTTCCTGCCAGTTTCCTGCCAGCTACCAGTCTTCTACGTGTTCCCGTACCCGGTTTTGTGCCGGCGTTGCGCTCGGAATCTGCCCGGTACAGGTGCTGAATTCTGCCATGGCCGCAATGTTGACTGTTGGGTGATGGGCAGAACGTGCGCTGGCGGTGGGACAGGCATGACGCCGTCGGGCCGCTCATCGATTGTCGCAGTTGCCTCAGGCGGGCAAGCGATCGGGAGGGTTGCCGATGAGCACAGAGCCGTATCCGAAGCCGCATCCGAAGCCGGCGGCGCATCCGGCGGCGCATCCGCCGCCGGGGCCGACGGCGGACCAGCCGTTATACGCCGCTGTCCGCTTCGCCGGTAACGACCGGTCCAGTGTCGCCGAGGTGGCGATTCTGTTCGAGAGCGCGGCCGCGGCCGACGATTATGCCCACAGGAGCCGGTGGGATGACTACCTCGTGGGCGCGGTCCGCTTCCATCTCCCATCGCGAACCTGTCGGGTACGATGGGTGGCATGATTCGGTCGGTCCCAGCCGGCAGCCCGGGCGTGGTGGGTCGGAAGGAAGATCCAGCGGACAGGCTCTAAGTGGTGGTGCGGCAGGCAGCGATGAACTGGGTTAGCTCGTTCACACGATCCGAGCGGGCATCGACTGCGTGGTTTATCACCCGGATCAGGTGTTCGTAGGCGTCGGTATGATCGTAACGCGCGGTGTCTGCGATCCGCAGCGCCCAGCGCCAGTAGCCCTTGATCGTGTCTGCCAAGGGCATCCGGAATTGCGCTATCACGTCCCGGATCGGTTCCACTGCGGCATCGCCGTAGGTGCGCAGGTAACGTTCCACCATGTCAGCCATGAACGTGAAGTGCCGGGCCTCGTCCCGGCCGAGCCGGTTCAGGATTTCCCGTAGGACCTCGTCGGTGACAACGGCGCGTAGCCCCTGGTAGTAGAGCTGGGTCGCTTTCTCCTGTACGAGGGTGTAAGCGAAGTACGAGGCCGGATGCTCGTAGGGCAGAGTGAACGGCCGTCGTCCTTCCGCGGCAAGATCCAGGCGCAGCTGTTCGGGCTCGGCGAGTCCGGACGCTACCTGGTAGCGGAAAAGAGCGCGGGCGTGGCTGTCTTCTTCCTGCGCCCAGCGGACCGTGAAGTGGTAGAGCTCCCGGTTGCGCACGAAGTCCTCGGGGCTGACCTGGTCGTCCAGTGGAAAGCGCTGGTTGTAGAGGGCGAAGTAGCCGGGCAGGTGGTCCTCGATCATAGTGATGAAGCGGACCGCGGACCGCTGCCCGTCGGTCAGCATCCCGCAGTCCGCAGCGTCCCAGCTGAAGTCGGTCTCGACATCGAAACGGCGCGCGGTCGGTGCGGCGGCCATGAACGACGTCACCGCCTGCTCGATGTCGGCCGCGGGTAGCAGCGGGCTTGCCTCCCGCCGGGACGCAGGCGGGGTGCCGGTCGGGTCCATGACGGCCATCGTTTCTCCTGACGGGGTCATCGGGCTTTCCGACACGTCAGGGCGTAGTGCTTGGTGGTGTATCCCCATCCCGCGTTGGCGATTTCCAGGTAGCGTTCGAGTTGGGCCGCCAGACCGGGCTTGATCTGTTCGATGTCGGCGGTGGCGGCGCGGACGTTGGTCAGCCAGTCGTCGATCGTCTGCCGGTAGTCCCCGGTCAGGTCGTCGAGGCTGGTCAGGGAGAAGCCGGCGTCCTCGGCACCGCGGACCAGCTCGGACACCGGCCGCAGGTCTCCCCAGCCGAAGATGGCGTCGCCGACGAACCGGGTGCCGGCGCGCTGGTGGAACGTGGTGTGGGCGGCCGTGTTACGAAAGCAGCTCTCCGACACGTACAGGGTGCCGCCGCGCCGGAGCAGCGCCCGTGCCCGACTGAACGCAGCGGTCAGATCAGGCATGTGCACGATCGATCCGAGCATCGTCACCGCATCGAAGCCGCCGGCGGGAAAGTCGGTCTCCTCGAAGTGCCCCTGCACGGTGGTGACTCGCTCGGCCACCCCGAGCTCGTGGGAACGGTTACGGATGTAGGCGTGCTGGCGTCCCGCCGGGCTGATTCCGACTGTCTGGCACCGGTATTCACCGGCCATGAACAACAGCAGCGAACCCCAGCCGCAACCGACGTCGAGCAGCTGCTCGCCGCCGCGCAGACCGAGGCGTTGCGCGACGAAGTGCAGCTTGTTGACCTGGGCCTGCGCGAGTGTGTCCGACGGTGATCGGTACAGGCCGGAGCTGTACTTACGGGAGGAGTCCAGGAACAGGCCGAAGATCTCCGGATCGAGGTCGTAGTGCTGGTTGGTGTCGGCGAGGGCGGCAGCCGCGTTGGTCGCCGTGGTCGCCGTCACGCTGGATCCAGCGCGAGGGCACCCGCGACCACCAGCGCGACGTCGTTGATGGACGAGAGACCGAAGACGTCCTCGTCATCCAGCTCGACGTCGTAGTGCCGCTCGATCCTGGCGATCATCCGGAGGACCTTGACCGAGTCCGCGCCCTGCATCGACCGCAGGTCGGCGGACGGGGCCACGCCGGCGGCGGCAAGGCCCAGTTCCTCGGTCACGATCCCGGTGACCGTGGCGACGATCTGCTCATGGCTGACGGACATCAGTGCTCCTTCGGGGGATGGGGGTGGCTGGTTCATGCCGGCGAGCGTCATGCCAGCGAGCGTCATGCCAGCGAGTCAGCCAGGGCCCGCCGGATGCGGGCGCCGCTGCCGAGGTCCAGACCGGTCAGGGTGCCGAAGGCCCGGCGGATCTTCACCTGGAGGCGGTCGAGCTCGCCGTCGCCGGCAACCTGCTGCAGGAAGAACTCGAACCCGGTGTCGATCGTCTCGTGGCCGAGAAGTTCGGGTAGCTCGCTCTTGAAGACGCTCACCGGATGCTTGATCCGCGTGTCAGAGGTGTAGACGTACAGCGTCTCAAGAACCGACGGCAGTTCGTCCGGGTGCGCCGCCAGCCGCTGACGGGTGAAGTGGATGAACTCACGGGCGTGTGCGGCCTCGTCACGGCTGGCAGTACGCATGATTGTTCTCAGTACCGGTTCGGTGACCCAGTCCGACAGTGCCCGGTAGACGTGGTTCACCGTCAGTTCCGAGACGATGTTAGTCGCCAGGGTGGCGGCCGGTGTGGTACCGGGAGCGTACGGTTCACGCATCGCGTCGACCGGGGCGGTGTCGACGGGGACGTCGAGGGCCGCAAGCCAGGCCCGGAAGGCGTAATGGTGCTGGAGCTCCTGGTATCCCCAGATCGCCACGAAGGCCGAGAAGTCGTAGTCGTCGACGAATTCGTTGAGGAAGCCGTGCTGGGCCGCGATCGAGTTCGCCTCGCCCATCACCGCGCTGCGGGCCATCGCGACGTGGTCGGGATGCACCAGGTCACGATCGATCTGGTCGAGTGGGAGGTCGGTGAGCCGCCACTGGTGCCGCTCATACTGCCGGAAGACGTCATAGCTGTGCATCGGGTTCCCTCGGTCTTGATCATGCCGACTTGATCACATGGGTTTGGTCACGGGGCTTGGTCGCGGGGCTGGAGCACGTCGGCTTGGTCATGCCGGATCGGCGCGGCCGGCCCCGCGGCGTCAGGCCGTGGCGTGGCGCACCTGCTCGCGGACGGCCAGGCGTTGGAACTTCCCGCTCGACGTACGCGGGAGCGAACTGGGCGCCACCAGGCGCACTGCCAGGTCGGACAGGCCGAGCGTGGCGATGACCTGCGCGCGCAGGTCGGCTGCGAGCAGGTCCCGGGCGGTCGGGTCCTCCAGACTCGTCTCCGCGAGCAGCGTCATCAGTTCCGCGCCGTCGCCGTCGCCGTCGCCGTCGCCGTTTCGTTCCGCGACCGCCACGCAGCGGCGCTTGAACACTCCGGGGATGTCGCGGACGATTCCCTCCACGTCTTCGGGGTAGAAGTTCGCTCCGTGCACAATGATCATTTCCTTGCGGCGTCCGGTGACGAAGAGTTCCTCACCTCGGCGGAACCCCAGGTCACCGGTGCGCAGCCAGCCGTCGGATGTGAACGGGTCGGTCTCGCTGCCCGCCGGGCGCGCGATCTGACGATCGTCGCGCGCTCTTTGGCCCTCTAGATAACCAGACGTCACCGAGTCCCCACGGATCTCGATCTCGCCGACCCGGTGGTCATCGGCGGACACACCGGTGCCCGCGGCGTCGCCGATCCGCACCTGCACGCCCCGTACGGGTTGGCCCACGCCGACGATGCCCCGGGCCTGGGAGTGCCCACGTGCCACCTCGTGGGCCGACGCCGCATTGGCCAGCCGGTCGCGGTCAACCCAGACCGACACCGGCGCCCGGCCGAGCGCGGGGAACGTGACTGCCAGGGTCGCCTCGGCCATACCGTAGACCGGGAACATTGTTTCGGGCGCGAAGCCGGCCGGTGCGAAGCGCTCAAGGAAACGCTCGATCGAGGAGACCGCGATCGGTTCGGCACCGTTGAAGGCGATCCGCCAGCGCCGCATGTTCAGTCGGGCCGCGTCATCCGCGGACACGGCCGCGGTCAGTTGGTCGTAGCCGAAGCTCGGGGCGCTGGAGATCGTGGCTTCGCAGGCGAGGAACTCGTCCAGCCACCGCGCCGGATCCTTCACGAACGAGGTCGGCGACCACACCGTCATGGGTATCCCGCGCATGATCGCGCACAGGGTGGCAAAGAGTCCCATGTCGTGGAAGAGCGGCAACCAGATACCGCCGCTGTCGCCCGGGCCGAGCTCGATGCCCTCGCTGATCGCCTCGATACCCGCGAGCGCGTTGGCGTGGGTGAGCTGCACCCCCTTGGGCGCCGCCGTGCTCCCGGAGGTGAACTGCACGATCGCCAGGTCCGTCGGCGCCACCGTGGGTAGCATTCCCGGCGAGGTCGCGCCGCAGCGCAGCTCCTCGGCGCAGACGAACGTGGTCTCGCCCATGGCCTCGCTGAAACGACCGGCCAGGGCCCGGAACCGGGACGAGACCACCACGCGACGCATCCCTGCGACCGATGAGATCCGTGCCAGCCGGTTCGCGTGCCCGCGCAGGTCCCGGGCGGCGTTGGGTAGCGGCAACGGGCACGCGGCTGCACCGGTCCGGGTGATGGCGAACAGGGCCTGCAGGAACTCGGGCGCGTTCTGACTGAAGATACCGACCCGACTGCCGGGCCCGACACCGTCTTCGGTCAATGCGCGGGCCATCGACCGCGACGACTCCGCGAGGTCGTGCAGCGAAATCGTCGCCGGCTCGGACGGGAAGGCGATGGGCGTGTCAGGGCGGTACGCGGCCATCTGGTCAAGTGCTTCGTGCAACGTGCCGGCGAGCATGCGGTCTCTCCCTGCCTCATGAAGGTCGACCTGGCGAACACCGTCATCATCCGAAATTTTTTGTCGATGGTACGAGTATTGTCAATACTTGTCTTCCGGTTGTATTGATCTATTCGAAATGGCAATCGACCGTAGGTGGACGCGCATGCCGTCGGCGATTATTCCAATGACTTTTGTGGTCGCTTTGCGGTCCGTTCACCGAGCGGACGGCGGGTTCTGTTCGAATTCGCAAAAGCGTACCGCCCGCTCCCCCCGGTCTGACCACCACATCAGCTCCGGGTGGTGCTGCCGAGCCCGCCCGATCCCAACCGGGATCGGCGACCACCGGTCAGGGCTGCGACCGGCCCGACGACGTAGCCGGGATTTCTACTCGGTTCAGCTCGCGGCGATTGGTCCTCGCAATCGTGCGTGTGGCAGCTGCTGGTTGCCAAATCCATGATTGACCAGCACCATCGCTGGAACGAGTGAATTTTACGTTCAGAAAGTGCGGCGTTAATTTCGGCATTTCAAAAGATCGGACGTCTCTCCAATGCATCTCACGGTCCTCGGCTGTCGCTCTGGAATGCCAGCCGGCGGTCAGAGCAGTTCAGGCTACATGGTGAGCACGGAAGGTGCCAGAATACTGCTGGACTGCGGTCCGGGAGTTGCCCTGGCGCTCAGTGCGATCGGCCATCCGAAGATGCTGGACGCGGTTGTGATCAGTCATTTTCATTCGGATCACTGCTATGATCTGTTGCCCATTGGAAAGGCTCTCCTGAGCGGGCGCGCCCGGTATGGACACCACCTGGAGAACCTACCGGATGCCGATGATGACATCGAGCGTCCACCGATTCCACTGTACGTGCCGACCGGCGGTCGGGCGACTCTGGACAAGCTTGCGAAACTGTTTCCGGTAGCGACCATTCCCATGTTGGACAAGGCTTTCGACATCGCCTTCGACGTACGGGAGTACACCGCCGGTGAGGTGTTCAAGGCAGGTGACTGCGAAATCAGCATGCACGGCCTGCGGCACGCCGTTCCCAACTGTGGAGTCCGGGTGGACGGCCCGGCGGGAACGCTCGCCTACACCGGGGACACGGGCCGGACCGATGCGTTGATTCCGCTGGCCAGGGACGTCGACCTGCTGCTCGCCGAAGCCACTCTGGAGGTCACCGACGACGGACCGCACGGTCACCTCAGCGCCACCGATGCCGGTGAGGCCGCAGCCACCGCCGACGTCGCCCAGCTCGTGCTCACCCACTTCATCTCTGGCGACCCGGGCTGGCTGCAGGCCAGACAGGCCGATGCCAGCCGCGTCTTCGGCGGGCCGGTGCACCTTGCCGCACCGGCCGCGCGGTTCGACGTCCAGGCCTCCTGACCGGTTCCCGAACTTA
>NZ_CAUVXI010000163.1:0-12758 GCF_963555845.1 Protofrankia sp. Cas8
CTGGCCGTGCCACTCAATTTGGTTGCGTTCTATCCAGTAATGCGACTGGCAGGAGAAGCTCCAGTTACCGATCGACGGGCTTAGCGAGATTGATCTGCCGTCGAACATCAGCTTCCAACGTCCTGGGGCGAGTGGCGTGTTCACCTCGTTCCCGTACCCGCAGCAATACTGGTGGGTCACGGTTGCGTACGGAATGGAGACGTAGACAACCCCTGGGACTAGCTGTTCAGGTATGTACTCGACGAACTCGTGGCGGACCTCGAGCAGTTTCGTCAAGCCACGTCCTCATTGATCACGGTGTTGCCGTTGATGGCGTACAGGCTGTGATGCTCGCGTTCCAGGTCTAGGTAGAAGCCCGCGAGCTTCTTCCACTTGATCACTGCCAGGGCCGCGTTGAGCGGGGACTGTCTGACGTTCGGTGTAAGAGTCATGACAGTTGGTGATGATGTCAGTTGGTGGTCGTGGGGGTCAGGCGCCCCTCGAAGGTGATCGCCAGCGCGTTCAATGCGGGCTTCCACCTGATCACCCACCGGGCCCTACCGCGGCCGGTGGGGTCGAGAGATCGCGTGACGAGGTAAAGGCATTTCAAGGCGGCGTCCTCGGTCGGGAAATGACCCCGGGCGCGGACAGCCCGCCGGTAACGAGAATTCAACGACTCGATCGCGTTCGTCGTGCAGATCACCTTCCTTATCTCCACGTCGTAGTCGAGGAAGGGAATGAATTCCTCCCAGGCGTTCCGCCAGAGACGGACGATCGCGGGATAGCGGACGCCCCAGGTTTCGGTGAACTCGGCGAAACGGGCCTCGGCCGCTGACACCGACGGCGCCGTGTAGACCGGCTTCAGATCCTTGGCGATTTTCTCCCAGTCGTGCCGTCCAGCATAGCGGAACGTATTGCGGAGTAGGTGAATGACACACGCCTGCACCGTCACCAGCGGCCACACCGCCGTAATGGCGTCAGGGAGGCCTTTTCAGCCCGTCGCACACGGCGATACACACGTCTTCCACACCCCGGTTCTTGATCTCGGCCAGGACGGTCATCCAGAACTTGGCGCCCTCGTTGCCGTCGCCGGCCCACAGCCCCAGCACGTCCCGCTCGCCGTGCACGGTGACCCCGAGGACGGCGTAGACCGGCCGGTTCACGACCTGCCCGTCGCGGACCTTGACCACAATCGCGTCAATGAAAATCACCGGGTAGACCCGGTCGAGCGGCCGATTACGCCACTCGGTCATCTCCGCCACGACCTTGTCTGTGATCCGGGAAATCGTGTCCTTGCTCACCGTCGCGCCGTAGACCTCGGCGAAGTGCGCGGCGATTTCCCCGCTCGTCAACCCCCGCGCCGTCAACGACAAAACTATCTGGTCGATACCATCCAGCCGTCGCTGCCTTTTCCGCACGATGACCGGCTCGAAACTGGCGTCACGGTCCCGCGGTACCTCAATCTCAACCGGGCCGATCTCCGTCAGCACGGTCTTCGTCCGCGTCCCGTTCCGGGAATTACCGCCGTTACGACCCTCCGGGTCGTGCTTTTCATACCCGAGGTGCTCGCTCATCTCCGCTTCCAGAGCGGTTTCGAGCACCGTCTTCGTCAGCCCGGTCAAAAGCCCAGCCGGTCCCACGAGGTCAACGCCCTCGGCGCGGGCCTTCGCGACCAGTTCCACTGCGAGCTGCTGTTGATCAATCCGAGTCGGCATGGGCTCGATCATGTCGGCCATGATCCGTCCTTCCCGCCAGGCCACGCCTGGCGCGACAGGTCAGACCACTTACACCGGCGGCCGGACAGTCCCGCGCACGGAGCTGGCGGATCTGCTCGCCACCTTGACGCCGTCCGTCGATCCCACGTCTCCGGAACGGCATGTGTTGCCATGACCGCTTGATTCCGCCCGGTATTTCGCCTGTCTCGCAAAGTACCGGGTCCATGGCTCTTGGCGACGTTCCCCTGAGGTCCCGGCTGTCGGGCCGCTAAAGGTCTCTGCCGATGACCCGTAGCGCCGCAGGCGACGGCTTCGGGTGCTCGAGGGGTACGCACCCTTCGGGTGGCCGTTTCCGCGCAAAATGTTCATGATCTTGTGGTCAGTGCTCGGATGCGATCGATCCGTCAGGGTTGATGCCGAACCGCCACAGTTGCTCCGCGTCCTTCCTCCGCCCACGCTCGGCGAGCAGGTCCGGAAATCGGTTTGCGGCGAACCAATCGCCTTCGTCCACGCGGGCCCGCAGCCCATCAACATCGCCGTGCTCGGCGAGCAGGTTAATGAGCCAGGCGGCGGCGACTACGTTGCCGCCGCCGGCGAGCAGCTGTAGCACCTCGATGGCCCCGTCGAAGTCGCCGCGCTCAAGCAAGAGGCGGACCAGACGGTCAGCGGCGAAGGAGTTACCGCTTTCGGCGGCCGACCGCAATGCTTGGACGTCGCCGCGCTCGGCTAGTAGGTCCGCCAGCTTGCAGTTGGCGCTGCCGAACGCGTCCTCGTCGGTATCCCAGTGGTCGGTGTCGGCGGACCCTTGAAGCAGGGCCGTTCGCAATACCTCGATGGCTGTCTCGACGTCGCGGCGCTCGACCAAGATGTCGGCCAACTGGACCGCGGCGTGCGTGTCGCCCCCGTCGGCGCCTACATGTAGCGCCCCGATGGCTCCCTCTACGTCGCCTTGCTCGGCCAACCGGCCGGCGGCGTGCCAGTCTCCAGAATTGGCCCGTGTCCGTAGCCCGTCGAGGTCACCGGCGTCTACCAGGAGGTCGGCCAGCCTGGTCGCGGCGTACCAATCGCCCGCGTCGGCCCGTTCCCGTAGCTCGTCGATGTTGCCGCTTGCGACCAGCAAGTCGGCCAGCCTGCGGCCGATGTGCTCGTACTCGTCGGAGCGCCAGTTGTCGGCGTGCGGGCGGAGCACGTTCAGCGCTGCGTCGGTGTCGCCGCGCTCGACGAGGAGGTCCGCCAGCCAGACGGCGGCAATCCAGTCGGTGTCGCCGTGCGTCCATAGCATCTCAGTGGCCTCGTCGATGTTGCCCTGGTCGGCAAGCAGGCTCGCCAGCTGGACGGCGGACTGGGCGCTGGCATCGGCTTGCGCGCCTAGAATTTTGATCGTTCCTTCGGTGTCTCCGAGTTCGGTGAGCAGGTCGGCCAAACGGTTGGCGGCGTGCCAGTCGCCGGTGTCCGTCCGGGCGCGCAACGCGTCGATGTCGCCGCGCTCGACGAGGAGGTCCGCCAGCTTGCTGGCGGCGTGCCAGTCTTGGGCGTCGGCCCGAGCGCGCAACGCGTCGACATCGCCACGCTCGACGAGGAGGTCGTCCAGCTCTCGGGCGGCTTGTTCGTTTCCGGCTTCGGCGTGCGCGCGCAGGACCTTAACGGCCCCGTCGGCGTCTCCGCACTGCTTCAGGAGTGCGGCCAGACGGCAAGCCAGAAAACTCGCAGAGTCGCCCAGGCTGGGGTCGCTATGGGCGCGCAATGCCTCGGCAGCCCCGTCGGTGTCGCCACGGCGGCGCAGAAGGTCAGCCAGCCGGTAGATGGCCACCCACTCACCTGCGTCCAAGGCACGACGGTAAAGGGGGATGGCGTAGCGGAAAAGCAGCCGTCTCTCGGCGCTCCCAGCAAGGCCAAGGGCGTCGGCGTCGGTGACGTAAGCGAGAAGGGCGTCCCACAGCGAGGCAGGCGCCCGGTGAGCGCGGCGGGTGATGCGTGCGTGTTGTTCGAGGTAGTCGGCCAGCCGGTAGGTGGTCGGACCGGCGCTAGGTTGGCGAGGGCGAATGCGGGTGAGCATTCCACGGGCGCCCTTGCAGCGCGCGGTGGCGTCGCCGAGCGCCTGGTCGAACCAGTCGTCGTCGACGGCGTCCCACTCCTGGTCGCTGAGGTAACCGGGCGCGGCCGATTCCAGCAAGGCTTCCGGCAGCGCGAGGCCGTGGCCGAGGCGACGGGCGTCCATGGCAGCCTCGACCAACGCCCTGGCTGCGGGTGGGACATTGTGATACCGCTCAAGCAGCGCAGGTGCAGCCGCGAGGTACTGGGCTACCTGTCCCTGCTCCGCATGGGTCAGAGCCTCGGCCAGCCGCGGATCGCTCTCGGCTGCGACGCGGAGAGCGTCGAGCGCGGTGGCGCCAAAGACGCCAGGGACCGTGATGGCGGTACCGGCGAGCAGGGCGCGGGCCTGCGCGTGCGGGTCCGGCTGCCCGGTCGCGGGCACGGCGGTCAGGGCCGACCAGTCTTCGCGCCAGACGGTGGCCAACACAAGAACAGGCCGGCGGCCCTGATCGCGGAGAAGGCCGCGTAGCCCCGCGGCTACCCGTTCGCCGACCTCGGGGGCGGGCGTGCGTAGGTAGTGGTGGGCCTCGTTGAGCCACACCACGGTCCTCGGGCAGACCCGAGGCAGTCCCGCGAGCAGAGCCTCGGGCCTGCCGGGATTGATCGGGTGCCACAGCCGCCAGCCTGCCGGCAAGGACGTCACCGCCTCCCAACAGGCGCGGGTCTTGCCGGTAGACGACTCGCCGACCAGCACCGCGACCGCGCTGGTCCCGCCCAGGGCCCGCCGGACGACATCGCGTAGCTGCTCGTCGTGATCGCGCGGCACATAGGCCGGGAGTGCCGACAGCCCCGCCGCCCGTGCTCCGGCGTCGATCGCCTCATGCACCTCGAAGTCGAACGGGTTGTCTAGCCGTTCCACCGGCTGACCAGGGCCGACAGGCGATCGTCCTTCCGTGGCCTGAGCCGCTCCGGACGTCGCCCCAGGAAACCGCGACGCGGTCAGTGGGCGCTCTGGCCGGTCAGCCAGGGGAAAATCTGGTGGGGTCGCCGGTCTGGCGTCACCGGCAATGACGTGCCCGATCTCCTCGATCAGCCGCACACGTGCCTCGGCAGCGGACAGACCGAACAGGTCCACGGACACCAGGGGCCCGAACATCCCCGGCGGGTGAGACTCGTCGATGCGTACCGGCACCAGCCGGCCCTCCACGCCGCGCGTGTCCAACGTGTACGCAGCCGTCCACTCCACCGACCCACGCTCAAGATCGGTGTACGACGCAGACAACAACACGATCATGCGCCGGGCACCCGCCGCGCCTCGATGCACCCCGAGCTGCTCGTTGGATCCCGGCACGAAGTCCCACGCCCGCACCAGCACCCGGAATCCGGCCTGTTCTAGCTGCCAGGCCACCCACTCCGCCCACGCCCGGTCCGCCTCGGCATAGGACACGAAGAAGTCCCAGCACGTCCCGTCGACCACACCCCCCGCACCGACCACGCCCTGATCGTCCCACCATCCGCCCGAACGCCAGGGGATAGAGCTGGTTGGACGAATCGTGACGTCGCGGCGGGACGATGGCGGCCGTGCCACGGCGGAACCAGTGGGCCGAGGTCGAGGCATGCCAGCGTGGCCTGCGGTGCCAGGTAGTGCGGACGGCCTGGTCCCGATGGTGCAGTGGCTGGAGTGATTCGGCAGCAAGGTCGTCGGCAGAGATGATGGCAGCCCGAGGGCCTCTGCTGCGACGACCACGATGACGCCACCATCGGCACGATTCCGTCCTCGCCGCTCACCGACCCGGTGGAATTGGCCTCATCAGATCGATCACTGGTACAGGCCGCCCGCGCGGGCCGAACGGAGGAGGTCGGCCTCGCTCAACCCCGTTGCGCGAGTGTCGCTGCCCGATGCCATCCTGGCTAGATGGCACAGTCCGCCGGCACAGTCGCGGCCCATGCAGCCGGCCAGCCCCGCGAAATCACTGCGGTCACCCGCCGGGACGTCTTTGACTTCCTTCGGGAAGAAGCTGGGCCGTGGTGGGGGCGCCTGCACGAGATCGCCTTTCTCGAACAGCTCTACGACTTGGACGCGCTGCCCTCAACCGATCCCCGCCATGCCACCGCCGCCGAGGACATCGTCCGGCACCGGGTCGCAAACTTCGACTGGGACGATGACTGGGTCTTCGACGACCCGCGCTTCCAGCTCGCCGACGGACCCGACCAGGTGCTGCTTGACTTCCTCGCCCGGATGGCGCACCCGCTGGTTCAGCCGGACACTGAGCAAGCGATAAAGCTCATTACCCGTCTGAATAGCCTGCTGGCACCCGACGGCTGGAAGCTACGCACCGACGGGCTCATTTCCGGTCGGCCTGTCTACGCAGCGGCCCGTACCCCGGACGGCCCGGGACGCATGCTCCGCCTGAAGATCGAAGACGACGACGCCGGCGAGCTTGACCTCGTCCTCGGCCAAGCCTGCCACCTACTCGGCGAGAGCGGCGACGCCCTCACCCAAGGCCTCGTCACGGCCGCTACCCTGACACTCCGCCACGACGGTGGCTACTTCCACCCGACCCCAGGGGACAACTGGATGGACGCCAGCTATGAAGCCGTCCTGACGGCAGACCCCCGGCTCACGGTGGAGTTCAGCGCCGAGGTCACCAGCCGCATCTGGCGCGCACTGAGCACAGTGCTCTTGCACCACGGCCGCGAGGATGTCTTCTCACTCGTGATCGAGCCCGCTTCCCCGCCGTTGCCCACCATCGCAGCCGACTGGCGCGCGCAAGCAGCCCAGACCATCAGGCAAGCGCCCAGCAACCAGGCGAGGCGCGAGCGCACGGAGGGAGGCGACTATCCGTCAGATGACGGCCTCGTATTTGCCAGCCGAGCCGAGCTTGCGGTCTACCAGATCCTCAAGGACCTTCAGCACGAGTCCACGCACCACAACACCTTCGCCGTGCTGCCACTGCCCAGCGCCAGGCTCCGTGACTCAGGGGTGCGCACGCCTGACTTCGTCGTCGTCGGCAACGGCCGCGCCGCGATCATCGAGGTCGACGGCCCCCATCACTACGGCACAACCCGAAAGGCCGACGACCATACCCGCGACCGGCACTGGGAGCGGTGCGGCGTTCACACCATCCGCATCCCCAGCGAGTATGCCAACGACTCCACGTCACTCAAGGAGCTACTCCGTGAGGACCTCAAGCGGCGGCTCTGGACGAGCTAGGCCATACGCTCCCGGTCCCGTGTGCCCAAGGAGCTTGCTCTCGGCTATCAGGGGCGGGCAACGGTCCCCGGCAGGTAGCGCTTGCATGCCGTCGCGACGGCCCGCGAGTATGAGCTGGAACAGCAGCGGTTCCGTGGGTCTGCTCGCCTGCTTGTCATCGGCGAGCGCGCCGCCGAGTACCGTTCGCGAGTGACCCGATCCACGGCTCATGCTGCGGCAGATAGCTTCCGCGACCCGTTCCCCGGTCATCTCCCCGGCTACCTCGCCGAGAACGAACGGACCTCGCCGGGCAGGCCTGACGAGAACTCGTACAACCAGTTCCTCATGAAGCCATGGCAGGCGCTGCTCGACAGCGAGGCCTCCCGCGACGAGAGCCTGCTCCAGGCGTTCTTGGAACGGCATCCCTCGCTGCTGCCCGGCTCACACTTCGTGGACGGCGATTCCGGGCATGCCCCGCTCCCGGTCGCGGTGATCGCCAAGCCGAAGCTGCCCGGCCTCAGTGACCGGGAACCGGACTTTATGTGACTCTCGCCACCGATAGCTCGTCGCTGTACCCGGTCCTGATTGAGATCGAGACCCCGCACAAGGTCTGGTTCTACGGCGGTCGCGCGGAGAGATCCACAGCAACTTCACCCACGGGCACGGCCAGCTAGCGGAGTGGCGAGCATGGTTCGGCCGGGGCCATAACCGCACCGCGTTCCTGGAGTACTACGACGTCCCGCCCATGCTGGCCCGCCGCCAGCTCGCGCCCCGCTACGTGCTCATCCATGGCCGCCGCGACAACTTCGAGTCCGTCCCCCGCAGGCGCGAGAAACGCGCCGAACTCGCCCGGCCCGACGAGCGGCTGATGTCCTTCGACCGGCTCACTCCCGCCAAGAACAGCGTCCTGTACTCCACCGTGCGCAAGGGGCAAGACGGCTACCGGGTCACCTCGGTCCCGCCCAGCCTCACCCTCTTCAACACCGGAAAAGACTACCGGCTGATCTCCGGGTGGGCCAGCGTACTCGACGAATGCCCCGTGGCTATGCCCACGAGAACCGACCCCGACCGGGGAAGACTTCCGCGCCTTCCTCGACCGCGACGTCCGCATCGTTCTCGACGCTCGCATCGCCGGCGAATCCGGACCAACCGGTTCTGGTCGTCCACCGGTGCGCGCCCGCCGCCGCCGCGGCGGCCATGCCGACGACGCGTTCGCGCTTGCCGCTGGCACCATCCCCCCGACCCCCGCGCGCCCTGGCCGACAGACGACCAGCCAGCGCTGCCCGCAGACCCGACGGCCCGCCGCACACCCTCGACACTAGGTCGGCGCCGTGCGAGTTGATCGCGGATGCCAGGGCGATGGACGTCAACGTCGCCCGGCTGCGCGCCGCGGTCGCGGGGCTCGCCGACCGAGCGTCTCTTCAGGGGGACTACGGTCGCACGGTAGGCACTCCCCGACGATCAGGACGTCGATTCGTAAGACGCCGAGGCGCTGGAGGCGGAGGCTGACGACGCCGGTGTCGTCGGCGCATCTAGAGTTTCAGCTCAGATCGCACCGTTCCGTCCTCCTGGTATCGCCGACTTGCGAGACTCCGTGACTCAACTTCCTGAGATCAACTGGCAGCAGCTCCGCGGCAAGGCGCCGTCGGGCTCGCGACGTGATGGGTTCGAGGAACTCGCCAGCCAGTTGATGATCTCTGGTGGTCTCGTGACGTGGCCACCTGGCACCGCCTTCAGCGCCTTCGGGAACCCGGATGGTGGTCGGGAAGGGCGTGGTGAACTTCCCGGCGGCGCAGTGTGGGCATGGCAGGCGAAGTACCTGTTCAAACTCGACAGCGAGGAGTTCCAGCAGATCACCGAGTCGATAGACCGAGTCCTGGAGACCGAGCCCACGCTTGAGCGGTACTACGTGTTGCTGCCTTATAACCTTCCGGCGGGCGACACGCAGAAGACGACGAGTGCGTGGACCAAATGGAATGGGTACGTCGCAAAGTGGCAGGCCAAAGCTGAGGCGGCTGGCCGGAACGTGACGTTCGAGTACATCGGTGAAACTCAGCTTAACGCCTGCCTGCTCCAGCCGTCCCAGGTGGGACGGCTGCGCTATTGGTTCGACCTCGACGCCTTCTCTGAAGATCGGTTCCGTTCGATCGCGGCGCGAGCTGAGGCCGACGCGGGCGGCCGGTACACTCCCGAGCTGAACGTCGAGCTGCCGATCGCCGCTGTCTTCGATGGCCTGGCCCGGACGCCTGCCTTCGAGTACGACATCCGGACGGCGCTCGCGGCACTCCGCAAAGCCCGCGGCACCTACGGTCTGTCGACCCCTGAAGAACGGCCTGAGCTGTTCGCGCCAGCGATTTCGACGCTCGACGAGTGCCTCAACCGCCTTGAGGAAGCGGTAGCCGACGCGATCGCGCAGGCCTGCCGGCCCGACGGCGTGCTGCCTAATCTTGTGCCCCTCATTGAGGCGACCGAGGCGCTCTTGGATGGCGTCGCCGACCTGCTCCGGCAGCACTGTATGCGCGACCGGTACTACACCGGCAACGCAGGCAGCCTCTACCACCAGATTTCGGCCATTGAATCCGCGATCT
Source organism: Protofrankia sp. Cas8 (assembly GCF_963555845.1). Lineage (NCBI taxonomy): Bacteria > Bacillati > Actinomycetota > Actinomycetes > Frankiales > Frankiaceae > Protofrankia > Protofrankia sp. Cas8. The sequence goes on from NZ_CAUVXI010000163.1 coordinate 9,510, forward strand.
CGGGCTTGAACGAGCTGCGCGCCGGTCGGGCCTGGCGAAGCTTCGACCAGTCAGCCATTCTGGTGACCGGCACCGGCGGAGCCGGAAAGACCCACCTGCTCTGCGACCTGGCCAAGACCCGCACCGCGAACAACCAGCCGACGATCATCGGGCTCGGCGAGCAGTTCGAACGGGGACCGATCGAGACCGACCTCGGCAGGATCACCGGATTCAGCAGCCCGGCCGGCCAACTGCTCGCCACCTTCGAAGCAGCCTGCCAGACCGCGGGCAAGATCGGGCTGGTCATCATCGACGGGCTGAACGAACCAGCTGACCGGAGCTTGTGGAACAGGTACCTGCACAGCTTCCTCAACGAGGCCGCCAGGTACCGTCACATCCGGCTCGTGCTCTCGTGCCGGACCGAATTCCTCGCCGATACCTTGTCCAACGTCCTGCGAGAGCGACTGCGCACGTGCGAGCACACCGGGTTCGAAGAGGTCTCCCGCGACGCGATTCGCCAGTTCCTCGACTGGTACGGCATCGAGCGGCCGTCGTTTCCGGTGCTGGACCCGGAGTTCACCAACCCCCTGTTCCTCAAACTCGTCTGCACCACGCTGCAGACGCGAGGCGATCGCCGCTTCCCGCGTAGCGGGGTCGGGACATCGTGGATCTACGACAGCTTCCTCGACGCGATCGATGACCGCCTCGCGGTCCCGGAGCGCTGCGACTACGACCGAAGCAGCGCGCTGGTCCGTCGAGCTGTCGAGCAGATCGCCATCGCGATGTACACCAACGGTCGTAGGCTGCCGAGGCTCGATGTCGAACAGCTCACAGCGTCGCTACTGCCGGCCCGCGCGTGGAGCCGCGGTCTGCTCAGCGGCCTGCTGAAGGAAGCGATCCTGTCCGACCTCGCGATCGACGGCGTCAGCTACATCAGATTCGGGTACGAACGACTCGGCGACATCGCACTGGCCAAGCTCATCGCGGCCGACGGCCTCGACACGCTGGCCGAGCGGACCGCCCCCATGGCGCAGCAGTGGTACCGCAACGGCGGCGTCCTGCAGGCCCTCGCCTCCGTGGTTCCCGAGACGCACGGCGTCGAGCTGATCGACGTCATGTCGATCCCAACCAGTGAGTATCACCCAGCCGCCCACACCGACTTTCTGCTCAGCATTGCGTGGCGCAGGCCCGACGCGCTGACAGACCGGACAGCGGAAGTCCTCGTCGCACTCCGGGCCAACCCCGACTTCACCGACGCGGCCAACAACGCGCTGCTTCAGGTCGCCACTGTCCCGGAGCACCGGTTGAACGCGCAGTGGCTGCATGGTCAGCTCGATGGCTTGACGCTGCCGGGCCGCGACGTCACCTGGTCACACTTCTGCGACTGGCAGGACGACATCGGTGGCCACCTACCGAACCTCATCAACTGGGCCTGGTCGGATGCCAGCACCGCAGCCACCGACGACACCCGCCACCTGGCGGCGCTCACCCTCAGCTGGGCGCTGGGCGCCTCGCACCGGCCGACCCGCGACAACGCCACCAAAGCGATCATCGCGTTGTTGGAGCCCGCTCCCCACCTGTTCCAGCCGATCCTGCAACGCTTCGTCAACTGTGGCGACCACGCCATCGAGGAACGCCTGCTGGCCGTGGGCTGCGGCATCGCCCAGCGCACATGCGACCCAGACGTCGCCGTCACTGTCGCCGTGGCGATACACGACCACACCGTCGGCCGCGACTACTGGCCGCAGAACTACCTCAGCCGCGACTACGCACGCCGGGCAATCGACGCGGCGCTGGAACACGGCTGGCTACCGAGAACCAGTGACCTCACCGCTCGCGTGCGACCGCCGCACACGACAGACTGGATTCCGCCCGAACGGTCGAAGGCGGAGATCGAGGAGCTTTCCGGCCCGTCAAACTACAGGTACAGTGCCGTCAGTCACGTTGTGATGTCTGACTTCGACGACTTCCGCAAATACGTCATTGACTCGGTGGTGCGTGACTTCCAGCTGGAGAACGAGGTCGACGCTGACTACCTCGGCCGCATCATATTCGATCAGGTGCTGCGCCTTGGGTGGACACCCGAACGTTTCGGCGCCATCGACCGGAACCTGCCGCGCACCAGCTCGGCTGACGGCAAGCAACACGAAGGATACGCCCGGAAGTACATCTGGACAGTGTTCAAGCAGCTGGTCGGGCGCATGACCGACCGGTTCGCCCTCAACCCGAGCCGCCGCGACGACGGGCGAACCGAATACCAGACGCCGTTGGACGTGTACGGGCACGACATCGATCCGACGATGCTGCAACGCCGGACCGAGAATCGGGTCTACGAGGACACCCCGCCAACCTGGTTCGCGCCGGCTGCAGCGACGTTCCCCGACGAACTCGATGACACCTGGGCGACGCACGACGAGCACAGCCCACCCGTCGACCGCCTACTCGCGTGCACCGATGAGGCCGGCAAACGGTGGCTGGTGCTGGAAGGCCACTACCAATGGTCGCAACCGCAGCACCCGGAGGAGGCGGCCGCCGACGCGCCGCACCACGCCACCTGGATGCAAATCCGCGCATACCTCATCAACGCAGCCGACGTAGATGCCTGGACGTCGTGGGCCGAAGGTAAAGACTGGCACGGCCGGTGGATGCCTGAATCGGGAAGCCCGACCGGCCTGCTACTCGCCGACCACCCGTACAAGTCGGACTGGCCGAATCTGGAGGGACACGACCGAACCGCCTACCGGGAAATACAGCCGCCCAGGCCCCTTGTTGTCACGACGACCCGGTACGGTGGCGTTGCGAACGACTGGGATCAATCCGACAGCAGGCATCTGCACACATTCCTGCCGTCTACAGCGTTCTGCAAGGCGCTGGACCTGCAACGAATCGACGACTTCCGATGGGGGCGTGGAGACGTGCCCACGGTGGAGAGTTTCTCGGCCCGGGAGACGGGGCCTGACACGGTCCACGTCTCCGTCGAGACGCTCCGCGCCGGGCTGGCCAGCAACGGACAGTATCTGCTTTGGACAGTGCTGGCCGAGAAAGACACCGTGACCCTTAACTACAACTGGCCCGATGACGGTCAGCCAGTTTTCCGCAGCTACTCGGCGTCGTACCTGTTCGACGGTGTCCAGATCCGGCTGCTGGACGCAAACGCCCGTACGCTGCACGCCGGCGGAAGCACGTCGGCCGCAACTGCCTGGAATCTGCCTCCGGAAATCCTGGTCTGATTACGCATAACTGATTTTCTGGACGGTAAAGCGACCAGCC